>CAZYEJ010000004.1:0-54760 GCA_964646435.1 uncultured Thermodesulfobacteriaceae bacterium | reverse complement strand
TAATTTGTTCAAGTTATTTATTGTACATTCCTTAGTAGAAATTAAGAGGAGCTTGAAAGAAAATGCCACGGGTTACAAGGGGCTTTAAGGCCCATCGTCGTCGCAAGAAGATACTCAAGATGGCCAAAGGCTACAGGGGTGCCAGACGTCTCTGTTTCAAACAGGCCAAGGAGACTGTGGAAAAGGGCCTATGCTATGCCTACAGAGACCGCAGGACCAAGAAACGCATGTTTCGTCGCTTGTGGATAATCCGCATCAACGCGGCCTGCAAGCTGAATGGCATGTCCTATAGCCATTTCATTAAAGGTATAACCAAGGCAGGGGTTGCTGTGGACCGGAAGATGCTTGCCGATATTGCAGTGACAGACTCCAATGCCTTTTCCTCCCTTGTAGAAACTGCAAAGAGCGCCTGATAAAGAACCGGATATATGCAGGATCGCCTAGAGGAAATCAGGACTCAGGCCCTTGAGTCCATAGAATCAGCGTCCAGCGAGGAAGATCTTGAAAATATAAGAGTCAGGGCCCTTGGCCGTAAAGGGGAGCTGACCATGGTCTTAAAGACCATAGGGAAGCTTTCTGCTGAGGAACGCCCAAAGATCGGGCAACTGGCCAACAAGCTCAAGAAGGAGATAGAGGCGTCTATCAATGCCCGGAAGGAGGCGTTAAAGGGCGTTCATATCCGTACCTTTATTCCAGGACTGGATCCCACGCTTCCCGGAAGGCAGAGACGGCTCGGCAGATTGCACCCCATCACCCAGATGATGGATGAGATCTGTTCTGTATTTGAGAGGATGGGTTTTGCCGTGGCCCATGGTCCTGAAGTAGAACTTGACTTTTACAACTTTGAGGCCCTGAATATTCCTCCTGACCACCCTGCCAGGGATATGCAGGATACGTTTTATATTGATGACAAAGTCCTGCTCCGAACTCATACCTCTCCCGTACAGATACACGCCATGGAGAGGTATAGGCCGCCAATGCGCGTAATTGCACCAGGCAAGGTGTACAGGTGCGACTCAGATATAACTCATACCCCGATGTTCCATCAGGTGGAAGGGCTTATGGTGGACAGGGATGTCTCCTTTGCCGGTCTCAAGGGGGTATTGACAGCCTTTGTCCAACAGATATTTGATCCGGATACCTTGGTACGCTTCAGACCGAGCTTTTTCCCGTTTACAGAACCCAGTGCGGAAATAGATATTCAGTGTGTCATATGCAAAGGCAAGGGTTGCAGGATATGTTCTCATACTGGCTGGCTGGAGGTGCTGGGAGCCGGCATGGTGCATCCAGAGGTGTTCAGGCATGTAGGCTACGATACTGAAGAGTTCAGCGGTTTTGCATTCGGCCTTGGGGTAGAACGAATCGCAATGCTCAGATTCGGTATTGACGACATCCGCCTTTTTTATGATAACGACCTGCGTTTCCTTCACCAGTTTTGATTAATAAAGTGATCTTATGCTAATCCTGACCTCCTGGCTCAAAAAATTTGTACATTTTACAGTGCCTGTAGAGACCCTGGCAGAAGATCTCACCATGGCCGGTCTTGAAGTAGAGGAGATAGAGCCTGCCTACAAAGGTCTTGCTCCGGTCGTAGTATGCTCGGTTGAGGAGATCGTCCCCCATCCTCATGCGTCGCATTTGCAGGTCTGCACGGTAACCGCCGGCGAACAGAAGTTTGACGTGGTCTGCGGGGCCCCTAATGTAGAAAGGGGGCGGTTGGTGGTTTTGGCAAGGCCCGGGACCGTGTTGTCCAACGGTACGACCGTGGAGTCTTCTGATATCTATGGAATACGTTCTGATGGAATGCTATGTTCAGAGGATGAACTTGATATCGGCGATGATAAAACAGGAATCCTCATACTGGAATCGACCCCTGGATGCGAGCCGGGGAATGCACTTGTGGACGTCCTGGGCCTGAGTGATTGGGTCCTGGATATTGCCGTTACGCCAAACCGTCCTGACTGTCTCAGCGTCCTGGGAGTCGCCAGGGAAGTATCCGCCATATACGGCATCCCCTTGACGATCCCTAAATTACCCAATCACTCAATCCCTAAATCACCCAATCACCAAATCACCAAATCACCAAATCACCCAATTCCCATTTCCATAGAAGCCCCTGACCTGTGCGGCAGATATACGGCTGCCGTAATGGAAGGGATCAGGATCGGTCCTTCACCTCACTGGATGGCTATGAGATTGCAGGCCAGTGGAATCAGGCCGATAAACAATGTAGTGGATGTAACCAACTATGTATTGATCGAACTTGGACAACCGCTCCATGCCTTTGATCTGGATATGCTCACAGGACCGGCTATTGAAGTCAGGACGGCAAGGCCTGGAGAAAAGATAAAGACCATTGACGGAAAGGACAGAGAACTCCGGCCGGATATGCTGGTCATTGCAGATGCGGAGAGGCCGGTGGCAGTGGCCGGTGTCATGGGCGGGGCTGAAACCGAAGTCAATGATAACACAAAGCGCATACTCCTTGAAAGCGCCTGGTTTGCTCCAACGCAGGTAAGAAGGACATCCAAGGCCCTTAAAACTATTACAGAGTCCTCATACCGGTTTGAGCGGGGTGTTGACCCGGAAGGGGTAATAAGTGCACTTTACAGGACAGTGGAGCTTATTGGTCAGGTAACCGGCGGCTGTCTGGTCGAAGAAATTAATGATGTTTATCCAAGGCCCTATAGACCCGGATATCTGTCTCTGCGTCCTGAAAGGGCCAACAAACTTCTTGGCACAGGGCTTGAGTCCGGGCAGATAGCCAAATTTTTGGAAAGGATTGGTATTGAGCTTACACATATAGGGGATGAAAAGATCAGTGGGGTGGTGCCTACATACCGTCTTGATCTGAAAGAAGAAGTAGATCTGGTAGAAGAGATAGCCAGACTCCACGGCTTTCCCAATATACCGACTTTGGCGCCAAGGGCCGGAATTGCCGCCAGGGCCCCGGAACCGTCTCAAGGGCTTGTTCACAGGATAAGAAATATTCTTTCATCTCAGGGCATGACCGAGGTGATCTCATATAGTTTTATGTCACCGGAGGAAATAGAGGCACTGGGTCTGGGCAAAAATGATCCAAGGATGCAGATGGTAAGTGTGCAGAACCCCTTGAGCGATGATCAGTCAGTAATGAGGACCAGTATCATCCCTTCGCTGATGGGGACAGTAGCCAGAAACCAGGCGAGGCGGAACATGGACCTCGGACTTTTTGAGATCGGCACTGTATTTTATGCAAATGGAACAGGTGAACTTCCTCTTGAAGAACAGAGAATAGTCGCCCTGTGCACAGGGGCGCGCTATCCTGAATCATGGTCATGGCCGAAGGAGCAGGTAGATCTTTTTGATTTAAAAGGAGTGCTGCAAGGGTTGCTCCAGGCCCTTGGGATCTCCGGGTGGAAAACCGTATTAGAGACACCGGATGCTCCTTTTTACCTGCCAGGTACTTCAGCCGGTATAGTATGTGGGGAAAATTTCATCCTGGGCAGCTTTGGGCAAATCGATCCGAATGTTTTGGGATTTTGGGATATAAACGGGCCGGTATTTGTTTTTGAACTCTCTTTTAATGCTTTAGAAACAGCCGCGTCCCGGCAGCTTAAATTCACTCCTCTTGCCAGGTATCCTGCTGTGGAGAGGGATATTGCAGTAATTGTCCAGGACAGGCTTTCGGCTCAAGATTTCCTGGAATATATTTCCGGTCAAGCCCCGGATTTTCTTGAAGAAGTGCGGATCTTTGATATTTACAGGGGAAAACCTGTTCCAAAAGGCTCAAAGAGCATAGGCATGCACTTTACATACAGGGCTTTGGATCATACACTCTCAGACCATGAGGTCTCAGAAGTCCATGATCCAATAGTTCGCTCTATTCTTCAATCCTATAAGGCAAAGCTGAGGGACTGATGGGGGCCTTGACCAAGCGGAAAATCGCGGAGACAGTAAGCAATGAACTTGGCTATTCCATGCGTGTCAGCCTGCAACTGGTCAATGAGATTTTCAGCCAAATCAAGGCATCACTGATCAATGGCGATCAAGTGAAGATTGTAAGGTTTGGTACTCTGCGCAGCGTGCAAAAATCAGCACGCAGAGGGACCAGCCCTGTTAATGGAGAGCCGATTATTATTCCCGCACAGCGTACAGTGGCTTTCCGCCCCAGCCGGTTACTTAAGAGGATCGTAAATGCCAGGAAAGGGGAAGAAATACTACCGGATAGGTGAGGTAAGTGAGCTGATTGGGGTTGAACCTCATGTGCTTCGCTACTGGGAAGGCGAATTTCGGCAAATCCGTACCCACAGGGTTGCAAAACAACGTCTTTACAGGACTGAAGATATAGATTTTATAAGGCGTATAAAAAATCTCCTGTACGATGAAGGATTTACCATTGCCGGTGCCAAGAGGCGAATCGCAGAAGGACAGAAAATGAAGGATGCCGGAGACATGACCAATAAATTGCTCAAGGAAATCCGGCATGAACTAATTGCCATCAGAGAGATGATCGGTCCAAATAATGGATGACAGTCAGTATAAAGAACTCAAACGCCTCAGACAGCGAATTGATAGAATAGACGTTGAGCTTGTAGGCCTGCTTCAGGAACGTCTGGAGGTGGCGGAGGAAATCGGCCGGACTAAGGCGGAATCCTCCCAGCAGCCCCTTGATCTTTCCCGCGAACGGGAAGTCATCCAGCACATTCTGAAGCAAAATGCCGGAAAATTTCCCCCTGAAGGCCTAAGGGTCATATTCGGGGAGATCATATCTGCCTGCAGGAACGCCCAGCGGCCAGCCAGGCTGGGATATCTCGGCCCTGAGACAACCTTTACCCACATGGCAGCAGCCCAGTTCTTCGGCCATGCCCCGGAGTTTGTTCCTTTAGGGAATATTACCGAGGTATTTGAAGAAGTAGAACGTAGACGTACAGACTATGGGGTGGTGCCGGTGGAAAATTCGGTTGAGGGGACCGTAGCCCTGGCCCTGGATGGGCTCTGTGATTTTAAGGTCAAGGTATGCGGGGAAGTTTATTTGCCTATCTCACATGACCTAATCAGTCAGAGCGGCAGGATAGACAAGATCCGCCGCATACTCTCTCATCCACATGCCCTGGCCCAGTGCAGAGGATGGCTGCAACGTAATATGCGTGCAGTTCCGACAGAAGAGGTGGTCAGTACTGCCCAGGCTGCCAGGTGGGCAGCGGTTGATTCTTCCGTGGCGGCCATTGCCAGTCCCTTGGCGGCCCGCACATACAACCTTCAGACAGTTGCCAAACACATCGAGGATTTTGCAGGAAACACTACCCGGTTCCTGGTTCTCGGCAATGAGTGTCCCAGGCCAAGCGGGAAAGACAAGACCTCCCTGCTATTAAGCCTTGAGGACCGCCCGGGTTCACTGTTTAAGTTACTTGAGCCCCTGGCGAAACTTGGGATAAACCTCACCAAAATACAGTCCAGGCCGGTAAAAAACGAGCCCTGGAGATACCTGTTCTATGTAGATATTGCAGGCCATATAGAAGAACCGGCCGTACAGGATGGAATCAATGCCATTAGAAAAGGCTGCACCTTTCTGGAATGGTTGGGTTCATATCCCATGGGAGAAATGGCGGAATCAGCCGCTGATTCCTCGTCTTAAACAAAGAACCGCTATTCTCTATATCCCCGCTGCAGGATTTTTTCTTATTAATCCTTTTGTTTCCAGGTGCCGATACCTTTTTTAAATAAAAGGTGACTGATATCCTCATTAATTTCAAAGACAAGGAAATCCTGGCAAGAATCGAGTCAGTGGCATTTGAAAAGGCGGCCGACAAGGACTTTGAGTCCATGAAAGCGGTGAATAAACAGTCATACTACACTACAAACCTTAAGCACCTTAAAATATGAAACTTGACCATAAAATTATAGCTATTTTTTCAGTGCTATTTTTTATAAGCGTTACGGTATTTATTGTTGCTGTCATGAGAATAGATTACCGCTGTCTGAGTGTAAACTACTTTTGGCTTGTAGTGAAGGATACCACTTTTTCTGAAAAATCTTGGTTGCCTTAGCGATAACAAGTAATTATCCTGAATAAAATGCGGAGAGGCAAAAGACGAACATCGAACATCGAACGTCCAACGTCGAATAAATTAAAAGAGCAAAGGCATAGACTATGAATGTGGATAAGAAGACCCTGGAAAAACCTTGGGGCGGCAGATTCCTGGAGGCCACTGAAAAAATGCTGGAGGAGTTTTCAGCCTCTGTCCACTATGATTGCAGACTGTATCGCCAGGACATGGCAGGCAGCAAGGTCCACGCCCGTATGCTGGCAAGACAGGGGATTATCTCAGATAAAGACGGAGATGCCATAATTAAGGGCCTTGGCGAGATAGAGGAAGAAATCGCGTCTGGAGACTTTGTCTGGAGCCACGAGCTTGAGGATGTACATATGAACATCGAGCAGGCCCTGGTTGAGCGCATCGGAGATGCCGGGAAAAGGCTCCACACTGCCAG
The DNA here is from genome assembly GCA_964646435.1 of uncultured Thermodesulfobacteriaceae bacterium. GTDB lineage: Bacteria > Desulfobacterota > Dissulfuribacteria > Dissulfuribacterales > UBA3076 > UBA3076. The sequence continues at coordinate 48,286 of CAZYEJ010000004.1, read as the reverse complement.
AAGCCGTAATGATCAGGTTGCTACAGACATCAGACTTTACCTGAGAGAAGAAATCGATCGCCTGGATGGACTCCTTTCATTGCTGCAGGAAGCGCTTTTGCACCAGGCAAGGGCCCACCAGGACCTGATACTCCCCGGCTACACCCATCTCCAGAGGGCACAGCCTGTTCTTTGGCCACACCACATGCTGGCCTATTTTGAAATGTTCAGGCGTGACAGGGACAGGCTCCAAGACTGCAGAAAGAGGGTAAATATTTGTCCCCTTGGAAGTGCGGCCCTGGCCGGAACTGGCTTCCCAATAGACAGAGAATACGTGGCTGAGGAGCTGGGCTTTCACGGAATTACTGCTAACAGCCTGGACGCTGTAAGCGATCGGGACTTTATCATTGAGTTTCTGGCAACGGCAAGCATTGTAATGGCCCATTTGAGCAGGCTGTCTGAAGAACTGATTCTGTGGACCTCTGCAGAGTTCAGCTTTGTGGATCTGCCTGACAGCTTCTGTACCGGCTCGAGCATTATGCCCCAGAAAAAGAATCCCGATGTACCCGAACTGGTGCGCGGGAAGACCGGTAGGGTTTATGGCCACCTGATGTCTCTTCTTACTATTATCAAAGGCCTTCCCCTTGCCTACAACAGGGATCTCCAGGAAGACAAAGAGGCACTTTTTGATACGGTTGATACTGTATGCGCCTCAGTGGAGATAATGGCTGCCCTGGTGGCCAGGCTGGTCCCAAGGAAAGAGCATATCTCCCGGATCGTGACACAAGGTTTTCTTACTGCCACTGACCTTGCCGATTACCTTGTGAAAAAAGGTATGCCTTTCAGGCAGGCCCATTCAGTGGTCGGCAAGGCGGTTTCCCAGTGTATTTCCAAGGGCAAAGAGCTTACGGATCTGAGTCTTGAAGACCTAAATGCCTTTTCTTCTCTTATAGACGAGGATATATTTGATGTGCTGTCAATAGAGGGCTCTGTGGGAACAAGGCGTTGTCCGGGAGGCACAGCACCTGAGCGAGTAGCCGAGGCACTGGCAAAGGCGGAGGACAAAAGATAATTTAGGAATTGAGGAATTGAGGAATTGAGGAATTTAAGGATAATTTCTTGGAAAAGGTTAATCATTTTTGCCTTTTGCATCTTACTGGCATCCTGTGGGCGGAAGGCACCTCCTGTCCCTCCTGGTACGCTTCGGCCCAAGGCTATCAAGGACTTGAGTTATAAGGTTATCCCGGAAGGTATTGAGCTAAAATGGAGTGTCCCTGTAAGAAACAGAGATGGCAGCCCCATTGTCAGGATCAAGGGCTTTAGGCTGTTTAAGGCAGAGATACCGCTTGAGGAGTATTGTGAAGGGTGCCCGCCGCCTTTTGGGCAGTTTATTGAGGTCCCCTTTGATGCAAAACCGGAAAAAGCAAAGAAGATGGTCTATGAAGACTGGACCGTGCGCTCCAGCATGCAATATATATACAAGGTTTGCACTGTAAAGGGCTGGCTGAATGTCAGTGATACGTCAAATCAGGTCTCTCTGGCCTGGCACGTTTTGCCATCTGCGCCTTCAGGATTAATGGTCCAGTTAACCAAAGACGGGATTTATCTCTCCTGGCAGGTACCTTCTAAATGGACAGATGGCAGGCCTGTGGACAAAGAACTTCTATTCAGGATCTACCGGGCCGGAACAGGGACGGATAAATGGAAGACCCTCCCTGGTTTAGTGGATTCCACAAACTATCTCGATCTTTCGGCAAAAAAGAGGGGCCGCTATCAATACAGGGTGGCGGCAGTTTTACCCTATTATGGCACTGAAATTGAGGGACTCTGTACGCATGAAACCACAGTGCAGCCGACAGATATTGTCCCGCCGGCAGCACCTGCGGGCTTGGTCGCTATCCGGTCTGCCAATGGAGTTGAACTTTTCTGGCAGGAAGAAACAGAGTCTGATATTTCAGGCTATATTGTATACAGAAAAGGACCGGATGAACTAATAGACAAATTAAACAACAAGCCCTTACCCGTATCCGGATTTCTGGACCGGACTATCTTGCCCTGCGGGCTATATTTTTATTGGGTAACTGCAGTGGACAAGGCAGATCCGCCAAACGAAAGCCCTTTGTCTGATATTGCAGAGGTGGAGGTTGTCAAAGAAAAACTGTAAACGTTTACAGTTCGGTGGGTTGCGGTAAAACGGGCATTGTAACCCCGTGAACGGTTACGGGAAACCTTATAAGTAATGAATCACTTCAATTATAAAAATAAAGAACTATACTGCGAGAACATATCGGTAAAGGAGATAGCCAGCAAGGTAAAGACCCCTTTCTATCTGTACAGTTCAGCTACCATGACCCGTCATTTCAATGTCTTTGATAAGGCCTTTTCCAAACATCCGCACTTGATATGTTTTGCTGTCAAGGCAAACAGCAACCTGGCTGTATTAAATCTTTTAGGGGAATTAGGGGCCGGCGCTGACATTGTCTCGGGAGGGGAGCTTCACCGGGCACTCAAAGCGGGAATCCCGGCAAACAGGATTGTTTACTCCGGTGTCGGCAAGACCGAAAAGGAGATCCGCGAGGCCGCAAAGGCGGATATCCTCATGTTTAATGTGGAGTCCATGGAAGAGCTGGATGCCATCTCCAGGCAGGCGCGACGCCTTAAATGCCGTATCAGGGTCTCTTTCAGGGTAAACCCTGATGTGGATGCAAATACCCATCCATATATTTCAACCGGCCTTAAGAAAAACAAATTCGGCCTGCCCATGTCCCAGGCCCTGGAGGCTTATAAGGTTGCATCAGACAGAGATGAACTTGATGTAGCGGGGATAGACTGCCACATAGGCTCTCAGCTAATCCAGGTTGAGCCCTTTGTGGATGCAATAGGAAAAATTAAGTCCCTGCTGCAGGAGCTCGAGGGCTTTGGAATAAGGCTCAAGTTCATTGATGCGGGTGGCGGTCTTGGCATAAGATATCATGACGAAATTCCACCTGAACCTGACGCTTACGCCAGGGCACTCCTGTCTGAGGTCAAGGATCTTCCTCACTGCCTGATTGTAGAACCCGGAAGGTCCATTGTCGGCAACGCCGGTATTTTGGTGACAAAGATACTGTACACCAAGGATACTGATGAAAAGCGGTTTTATGTAGTTGATGCAGCCATGAATGACCTTGCCCGTCCCAGTCTTTACAATGCATACCACGAGATTCTTCCTGTAATAGAGGCCGACAGACATTTACATCCAGCGGACATAGTGGGGCCCATATGTGAGACAGGGGACTTTCTCGCCAGGGAACGGCCTATGCCGGACCTTAATCAAGGCGGTTTGCTCGCGGTCATGAGCACCGGGGCTTACGGTTTTACCATGTCTTCCAACTACAACTCAAGGCCAAGGGTCTCAGAAGTCATGGTAAAGGACGATCATTTCAAGGTAATCAGAAAGCGTGAGACCTATGCAAACCTTTTGCGGGGAGAAACCATTTGGTGATTTATGGAATCCCTTTCTTTTAAAAAAATGCACGGAAGTGGAAATGATTTTATCCTGATAGACAACCGTGAAGGCAAGATAAGGGATTCCCAGGGGCCTGATCTGGCCGCATTTCTATGCAGGCGCAAGTTTGGAGTAGGAGCAGATGGACTCATACTCATTGAGAATTCGCACAGGGCGGATTTCAAATGGCATTTTTTCAATGCCGATGGCAGCAAAGCGGAGATGTGCGGGAATGGTGGGCGTTGTGCAGCCCGGTTTGCATGTATGACAGGCATTGCCCCGCGGAAACTCAGTTTTGAGACAGAGGCAGGAATCATATATGCAGATGTCAAAGGATCCACTGTAAAACTTCAGCTCCTCCAACCGAAGGACCTCAAGCTGGACGTGTCCATAGAGATACCAGGCAAGACACTCATTCTTCATTGCTTGAATACCGGCGTACCACATGCAATATATTTTACACCGGACCTGGAATCAGTCCCAATATTTGAGTGGGGACGGCTTATAAGGTTTGATCCCTGCTTTCAGCCCGCAGGCACTAATGCCGATTTTGTTCAAATATTCGACAGACACAATATCATGATCCGGACCTATGAGCGGGGGGTGGAGAATGAGACCCTGGCCTGCGGTACCGGGGCAGTAGCCAGTGCCATACTTTCCGCCTGCAAAGACCTGACAGAGAGCCCGATCAAGGTAAAGACGCAAGGTGGTGAGGTGCTAATTGTCTACTTCCACCTGGATGGGCAGGAAGTCAGGGACGTCTTCCTTGAAGGAGAAACCGTTTTGGTCTATTCAGGGACAATCAATACCACTGCCATATAGGTCCATCAGTTGGGATGGGCTGTTCAGTGCTTGATGTCTGCGGGATGGTAGTGGCAAAAGGTTTTTTAATCCACGAGAACCAGCCTTTCTTCTCTTCCTTAACTGGTGGTTGTGGCAAAACCAACTGCTCTGACGGTAATGATGTGGATGCTGTCTGTTCTTCAGAAGTCTGTTGCTGGATCTGTTCAGGATAATGGATTGGTTCATCAGTAGGTATCAGTTGTTCAGTACTTGATGCTTGCGGAATGATGGCGGCAACCTGTTCCTTTTCGGTTTCTGGTGGCGGATATGGAAGGGTTGAGGCAGGGACCGGAAGGGGTTCAGGCGGCATAATCGGGAGTTCCTGAGTATATGTTTTTTCGTCTGAAGGCATAGCAATTCGGTCTGGTTTGCCGGAGTCCATGTCGTATTGCCTGATCAGCAGGTCAGGATGCATCCTTGCTATTTTTAGGTCTTCAGCCTGGGCTGTTTCCTCTTGTGACAATTCCTGAGGGGCCTTTTGCTCGTCCTTGGTGTCAGGTTCTGCTGTTACGGATTTTGGACCATTCAGGATGTGGTTTGCTGCCTGGGTTGCAAAACTTTCGATCCTGGGCGGTACTTCGTCAAGAGACGCGGGAGAGAAGACAAGAGAAAATAATGGAGACTCGGAATTTGCCTGCAGCAAGTCCATGTCTATTGTTACGTTTTTTCCCTCTGTGGTTACCTTGCCTGTGACGACATAGTCCACTCCGAGCTTGCTGGCCATGTCTCTTGCATCTAGAGGGGAAATAGATCCATGTCTCTTGCCGGTTATACGCTGGATCTCAAGGGAATCCATAACGGAGATGCTGTCAGAGGAAGCCAACCTGCTGCTCAAGACCTCTTCTGTGGCAGGGCCAACGTAGGAAAATGGACCTGCAGAATTAATATTGAATGGAAGCACTGCGATCTTGACTTTATTTTGAGCAGCCTCAAGACTCACAGGACAAAGGGCCAGGACAATAAACAAGCCCAGCATGGCCATGAATATTTTCTGAATACTGTTTTTTATCATGTTTATTGAGTCCTTTGGGGTCCTTACTGAACCAGCTTGGCTATATTTTGTTTTGCGTCCTTGGGATTTAGTGCCATAAGATTCTGTTTTTTCATCTTTTCTATCAGGGTGGTCCTGTTCATCTTCAGCAACTTGGCAGCTTGGTTCTTGACCCATCCCGTTCGGTCCAGGGCCTGGAGAATTAGAGTTTTTTCAAGGAGTACTACGGCAGAACTGAGAGAAAGCCCGTCTTCCGGCAGGATAGCCATAGATAAATCCGCAACCGGAAGTTGTCCGGTCGACGCCAGGATACTGTTTGGGATATCTCTAACTGTTATCATGGGGCCGTTGGCAAGTATCACCATGCGCTCTATTATATTTTCGAGTTCCCTCACATTGCCGGGCCAGTCGTAGGCTATCAGGCATCTAATGGCATCCTTTTCTATACCTTCTATGCATATCCTCTTACCAGAACAAAATTTCAGCAGGAAATGCTGAATTAATAAGGGAATATCCTTGGGACGTTCCTTCAATGGAGGTATGTGTATAGGGATTACGTTCAAACGATAGTACAAATCATTTCTGAAGCTACCTTTATGAAAAGCCTCTTCAAGATCAATATTTGTGGCTGCTATAATCCTGACATCGACATGGATGGTCTTGACTCCGCCAACTCTTTCAAACTGACGTTCCTGCAGGAAACGCAAAAGCTTGATCTGAAGGATCGGGCTCATATCTCCAATTTCATCTAAAAAGATTGTTCCTTTATTGGCAAGCTCAAACCGACCTATCCTGGTGTTTATTGCATGGGTAAAGGCCCCCTTTTCATGGCCAAAGAGTTCACTCTCCAGGAGTTCCGCGGGTATGGCAGCACAATTCACAGGGATAAATGGTCTGTCCTTACGTTCACTGTTGTAATGTAGTGCATGGGCGATAAGCTCTTTTCCGGTACCTGATTCGCCGGTAATCAGAACAGTGCTGTTTGCTTTGGCAACTTTTTCTACCAGCTCAAAGACCTCCTGCATGGGCTTGCTGACGCCCACTATACGATTAAAACCGTGGATGTCTCGCAGTTCCTGCTTGAGTGACCGGTTCTCCCTCCTGAGTTCTCTTACTTCAAGAGCCTTATCTACTACAACAATGGCCTCTTCCAGCTTGACAGGCTTTGTAAGGTAGTCAAAGGCCCCTTGACGCATGGCCTCCACTGCCCCTTGTATAGTCCCAAAACCGGTAATTATTATACAGATGGTCTCCGGGGAATGTTCCTTAAGAAAGCACAGGACTTCCATTCCATTCTTTCTGGGCATGGCGAGGTCAGTGATCACCACATCGAAACAATTCTTTCCGAATTTATCTATAGCTTCTTGCCCGTCACAAGCTACGTCTACGGCAAAGCCCTCACGTCTCAAGACTTCCAACATGCTGAACCGAATTTCCGGGGCATCGTCTACTACTAGTATTGATTCGTTCCGCATACTTTCTCAACCCATTCTGACATTGAAGATATGATTAAATAATTATAAAATTACATAAGGTCTGAGATAGTGTCAATTAATTTATGACAATTTTTTGACACTATTATATTGTTTGCGATTTTTTTGCCGTTTAACTATTCTTAAATTGAGGGATCGAGGGATCGAGGGATTAAAATTAATAACTACCTTCAATTTCACAATTATCATTATTTAATACATTAGGAGTTTCTTCAATGTGTAAAAGGCTGGTAACTGTCTACTTCTTCATACTTCTTTTGGTTGTTTCTGCAGGCCATGCCCATAGCGCAGGTTTTGCAATAATGCAGCAGGGAACCGGACCAATGGGTCAAGGGAATGCCTTTGTGGCCCAGGCCGATGACCCCTCTGCAGTATTTTTTAATCCTGCAGGCATAGCCCAGCTCGATGGCAGACAGGCCTGTCTTGGTGCGACACTTACAGCCCCAAGGGTGACATATAATGGCCCAGGTAACCAGGATGAAGCGACCGTCGCTAAGATCCACACACCCCCATATACGTATCTGACTCAGCAGATATCGCCTCAAATCTATTTTGGACTCGGAGTCTTTTCTCCATTTGGGCTTTCCACGGTGTGGGAGGGAGATTGGGAGGGACGCTATCTTAGCACCTACTCCAGTTTACAGACATTTAACCTGAATCCTAATCTGGCCTTCAAAAAAGGGAACCTGGCCGTGTCCGCAGGATTAAATGTCTTGCGGGCCGATCTTGAACTCAAAAAGAAACTTCCATTTCCATCTTTTCCTGACGGCGAGTCGAAACTCACTGACGATACATGGGGTTATGGTTACAATCTTGGCCTCCTGTACCACGTGAATGATTCCTGGCAGTTGGGACTGTCTTACCGGAGTAAGATAAAATTGAGCTTTGACGACGGAGATGCGGACTTCGAGGTGCCTGCCCCCTTTAAAAGCGCCTTTCCCGACACGAAGGGCAAGGGCGACCTGGACCTTCCTCCTTCTCTTACCGCCGGAATCTCCTTTAAGCCGGATACCAAATGGACCCTGGAGTTTGATGTTACCTGGACAGGCTGGTCTACCTATGATGAATTCAAGGTCAAGTTCAAGGATCCGATAAACGGGCAATATTCGTCTGTTCAGCCCAAGAAGTGGGAAGACGTATTCGCTTACAGGTTCGGCGTAAAATACAGGATGTCTGACCGTTACACCTTCAGGGCCGGATACATTTTCGATGAAGCCCCTATGCCGGATTCAACCCTTGATCCCCAACAGCCTGACGGGGACCGCCACATATATACAGCCGGTCTCGATTGGAACCTTGGAGATAAGACCGTCCTGGGAGTTGCTTATAACTTCATATATGGTGAGGAGCGCAAAAAAGACAACGAAATTATGCCTTACCTGCCTGATGACCTGAGGAATCTAAGGGCCAACGGGGATTATAAACTGAGGGCTCATTCACTGGCCCTGAGCCTGTATTACAGGTTTTAGCAAGTGGCTTAGACAAGACCTTTGAACCCTGAACCCGTGAACGCTTACGAGAAATTGGCAGATAGAACAGGGCGTTCAGAAGGTATTAATGTGACTTCTTGTTTATCTTTCTTGTTGTCCAGGACAATGTATTCAGACAGCGCTGTTGCAGCATCTTTCCATTGATACCACTGTTGGGGATAGCTGAGTATATAGTTCTCAAGCTTGTTCCATGCCCTGGCAGCCAAAGATTCATCTTTGTCACCATCTGCAAGGGACTCAATGCATAACGTGAAGTCCCCTTTTTCTCGCCTCATAAGTCCCATAAGTGCAGGCACTTTGGCCCTGCGTTGTAAGAAGTCCAGTGTCCTGTCCTGTGGTATATTGTGGCCAAAGACTGAGACTTGCTTATCAGGGTGCAGGCGCCATTCTGAGAATTCGTCGCATTCTGTGATCAATATTCTCCCGCTCTTTATAACTCGGAGTGCCTTGAATGCCACTTTAGGTTCACCGGCGTCTATCAATATGACATCAAAATCTCTTGCCCTTTTTATAAGTTCCTCTTTTAGCCTTTTTGTCTTGAATCGGCATATCAATGCGATCTTATAGCCGTTCATGGCCAATGACAGTGGAAGGAACTCTACTGCCCCGAAGTGTCCGGTAACAAGGATGCACCCTTTTCCGGTTTTTGCGACTTTGTCCAGATAGCCCTTGTTTTTGATATGCAGACGCAGGCGCAAAAAAATGATCATCTCAGATAAGGGCCTGTGGGCCATTATTAATTTTTCAAAGTAATGATCAAAAATTCCAAGAAAGGTTTTGTAAGACGGAGATTTTTTGAGATTAAACCTCAAGACATGGTTCAGACAAAGTGATATCTTTTTTCTATCAGTCCGTTTTAAGGAGAAGTATAAAAAACCCACCAGATAGAGATAGATGCGTAGGCATATGAATGGTGATAAGCGAGCCAATTTTACATTAAAGGAAAGTTGAAAGAACTGACTTAAACCAAGACCGGCAACATTAGGTATTCTGAACATCATGTCCCCCTTTATGTAATGTTGTTAACTTAAGAATCATATTATGTGGCTTATTATAATTAGTTGATATTGTGCATTTTTTTGTATTTTCCTTCTGGTCTACTGGTAAAAGGAGTATAGTTATGAGCTGTAAAGGCGTAATCCTTATAAATATGCAGAATTAATGCCGTCCTGTTATGCTGGTTCTGGTAATGTGTAGGCGCTTGCCCGGAAGCCATGAGAAAGCTATAATTAGCTTTATTTATTAATCTTTGTTGTTAATGCATTCTTTATTGCAACTTCTAAAAGAGTATGGCTATGCCTGAAATATATTGGTTCTCTTCTGTTAGTCCTCAGTTTTGACTTAAGTGCGTTACAAAATTGACGGTGAAATAATTCGTAATGGATAAGCACACTAGTTGTATTAATTCCCTTGCTATTATTGAATATGTCGAGGAAAAGGAACCTGGAAATTTGGCTGAGCTATTTAAGGATCCCGGGCCGGAAATGGCAGGGATATCCGATCCAAAGGCATTCCTTTCTGATCCAAATAACTGGATTTCATCCAGCCTAATGATACAGCTTTATGAGAGGGCCAAGAGGATTTTGGGCGACGAAGATGCAGCTTACAAGATAGGCTTTAACTCAGTATTGAAGCAGCATCTGGGCTACATTCAGAGGATTATAATCTATGCCTTTGGCAATCCAGCAAAAGCAATCAGGCATACACAAAGGGTAAATGACCATTTCAACAAGACCAAAAGGATAGAACTGCTGAGTTCTTCCCGTAATAATGCCGTAATACGTCTCATCTGGACAAAAGATATCCCTCTAAGCCGTGATTTGTGTTTGATGAATAAGGGTATTTATAAGGCGATTCCGATGATTTGGGGTCTCTCTCCCAGCCGCTTGGAAGAGACCAAGTGTTTCTTTAAGGGAGATGATTACTGCGAATACCATCTCCAGTGGGAGACCCGGAATAGAGTCCAAGACTTCTATCACAGGATATTCACGCCATGGAAGGTATCCCAGGAAAGCATAAAGGAGCTTGAGAAGGATAAGGGAATCCTTAGGGAAAAATATAATCAGATCTATCAACTCAACCAGGACTTGCAGCGAAAGGTGGATCAACTCACCACCCTTCAGGAGTCCAGCGCTGCCATCCTTTCCACACTCAAGCTGGAAGAACTCCTGGAATTGATACTCAAACGGCTCCTGAAGGTAGCCCACCTTGATAGAGCAGGGATATTCCTATTTGATGAAGACAAAAACTGCCTGATTCTGATTCACGCAGTGGGGGTGGAACCCGACACCTTTACAGATCTTAAGGGTTATCAAATACCCCTGGACAAGAAGGACAATATCATTGCCCGTACTGCCAGAAAAAAAAAGTCTGTCCTGGTAAAAGATGTGGAAAAGATATTCCTTAACCCTCAAAATCCCCTTTTACTGAGGTTAAAGCCAAAGGCCTTTGTTTTGGTACCCATGACTGTGCGGGGCCGGTTAATCGGTGTAGTGCTAGGGGATAATCAAAATGATAAGGATTTTGTCACGGAAATTGATAAGAATTTTCTTACCAGTTTTGCCAACCAGATTGCCATGGCCCTTGAGAATGCAAATCTCTACAGTAAGCTCGAAGATTCAGAGCGCAAGTATCGCGAAATCGTAGAGAATGTTAACGAGGGTATCTGGATACTGGAAGAAAACGGGACTATCAGGTTTTCAAACTGCCATCTGAGAGAAATGTTGGGCTATGAGAATCTGGTGGATCACAGCGTGTACAGTCTCGTAAACGAAGAAGGAAAAAAGGTACTTCTTCGAGTACTCATGGAGAATATGAAGGGGAGAACAGCCAAGGAGGAGATTGTATTGCAGGGGAAGTCAAGTGGCCCTGTGAGTGTTCTGATCAGCAGTGTTCCCATCATGACAGACGATCAGTATAGTGGCTGTCTGGCCATGTTAACTGACCTGACGGAGAAAAAACGCATTGAAAACAGATTGTTGCAGGCCCAAAAGCTTGAGTCCATCGGGACTATGGCCGGTGGCATAGCACATGACTTCAATAACATACTTACTGGTATCTTGGGCTATATAAATCTTCTGAAACTGAAAATAGGGCAGGAGTCTGACATAGGACGCTATGCAGATATTATCGAGAGGTCCAGCCTGAGGGCTGCCGATCTGGTGACAAAGCTTCTGGCTTTCAGTCGTAATGGTCAGCCCGGACGATCCCGTTCATCTGCAGTCAATGAGATTGTGCAGGAAACATTGGAATTCATGAAAAGCTCTTTGCCAGAGAATATAGAGACGGGATTCTCTCTTCAGGAAGATCTCCCTTTGATTAACTGTGACCCCACCCAAGTCCAGCAGGCCATCTTAAATATATGCCTCAATGCTCTGGACGCCATGCCTGATGGAGGGCGCCTTTTGGTGGCCACTAGTGAAGTCGGATACAAAGAAGTTTGTGGCCGTTGCCCGGATTTCATGGCACATCCCGGTCGTTATGTTTGTATAAGCATCAGTGATACCGGGATTGGCATTGAGCCGGAAATAAGAGACCGGATATTCGATCCTTTTTTTACAACCAAAGAAGTAGGCAAGGGGTCCGGGCTTGGGCTTGCCATGGCTTACGGGATTGTAAAAAGCAGTGAAGGATGTATCCATGTTGAAAGTGAGAATGGGCAGGGAACCACCTTTGAGCTCTTTTTTTCTGTAACAGAGTCTGTTCCAGAGCTTGCAAAAGAATCTATAAAAAATCAGGCATTGGCCGGATCAGAGACTATCTTAGTAGTTGACGATGAAGAAATTGTCAGGGATCTGACACTGGAGGTCCTTTCCGCTCATGGTTATAATGTGTTGCTGGCACAAGACGGGCTAGAGGCCATACATGTCTACAAGGTCTTTGGACACACTATTGACCTTGTACTTCTGGACATGATTATGCCCCGGATGGGTGGCAAAGAGGCCTATGATAAACTCAAGGAAATCAATCCTGATATTAAGGTATTGTTCTGTAGCGGCCATGGCTCAGATCATCAAGTATGTGAAGAACTGAAAAAGAGCGGTCTGCCTTATTCCAAGAAACCTTTTAAAATATACGACTTAGCCAGGAAAGTGCGGCAGGTCCTGAATCATAAAGATGCAAGTATTTGAAGTGCCTAAAGTTAAAGAATTCGTCTTCTCCAAACTTCATACTCCAAAAAATCAGAGGAAGTTGTTAAAAATCCGTTTTGTTACTTGTACCGCGTCAGTTTTGGCTGAGAGCTTTAACAGGGATTCCTGCTGAAGCTCACTCTGGAAAATATCGTCGCTTGCAGGAACACAGCCTCCGAACAGGAGATCGGTTTTCTGTATGACCTCCTGTATCTGGTCCTTCAGTGCTGCCGGCAGGTCATTTGGCACCCTGTTTACTATGAGCACTTTATTTCTCACTTCTACTTTTAATGCCTTTGTAAGATTGGCTATGCGCGCCGCTGTGACTATTCCCCGGATTGAAGGGTCAGACACAACAAATAAGGTGTGTATTTTCCGGAGATTTAAGCGACTTAAGTGCTCCATTCCCGCCTCATTATCGACTATGAGGTAACGGTAACTCCTGGCCAGCCCCTCTATTATCTGTGCCAAGATTGTGTTGGCCATGCAGTAGCAGCCAGGGCCTTCGGGCTGGCCCATGACCAGCAAATCGAAATCTTTGGCCTCTATAATGGCCCGGTTTATGTACATCTCCATATAGTCTCTTTTAGTCATGCCGGGAGGCGTCTCTGTCTTCATCCTCTCCCTAAGATCTCCCAGGCTGGTCTCCACTGCAAGGCCAAGGAGCTCATTAAGATTTTCATTGGCATCGGCATCCACGGCCAACACCGGAGTCAGGCCTTTCTCCACAAAGTATTTGATCAGGAGAGCACTAATGGTAGTCTTGCCAGTGCCACCTTTACCGGCCATGGCAAGAATATGGGCTGTTCCAGGACTATGGGTGTCAGAAATCAAATTCAACAGCTAAGTATGGGGTTATTGCCCCTAATAGTTTTGGATTCAGAGGGCTATTAATGGTATCAAGTTCCTCGGCAGAAAGGAGAAAACCAAGACTCTGGCGGAACTGAACGACTCTGCATGCAGTAACCTCACCAATACCAGGAAGCAGTGTCAGTTCCTCTAAAGACGCACTGTTTATATCCATGGGACGAAAAAATAGCAACCCCCTTGCGCTATAAGCATCCTGGGAGTTATTTGTAATAACTGCTTTTTTAAGGGGAACTTGGGCCTGTCCTTTCTTATATAAGGCCAAGTGATGTTCTGCTAATAAAAAACAGCCAATTATGAGGACCAAAACAAGGATTTGTTTTACATATATGTTATATTCTGAAAGGCTACAATTGTGCATTTTTGTAATTCGAGAAAAATGATGTCTTCCTGCGCTTAAGCAGCAGTTGAGTATTTTAACCCGTAACTCGTAACTCCACAAAACCAAATGTCTGTTGATATGATTTTTTTATCACAGTAAGCTATCAATCATTATGAAGCAATATGCAAAGATTGAAAAAGCAGAGCTCTACGCATTAAAAATCCCGTTTAAGATGGTTTTTACCCATTCAATGGCATCGCGAGCCTTTTCTGATTCCCTTATTCTCAAAATTGAGGGGCAGGGGAAAAGGGGATTCGGTGAGGCTATCGTACGAGACTATGTATCAGGCGAGATCGGGAAAGGCGCGGATCTACTGGAAAATGCAAAAAAAATCATAGTAAGAATCCTTGAACCCCTTATTGAAAGAAATATTTCCTGGAAAGACGGAAAAGAGCATTTGGATTCCCTGGCGCTCGAATTACACGAGCTTCCCCTGCTATGTGCAGTGGAAACAGCGCTTCTTGATATGTTTTGCCATAGCTCAGGGGAAGACATCTATGACCTGTTAAAAAGAAAACCTCTAAAAAAATCAATTCAGTATGGTGGAACCCTTCCCATACTTCCTATATTAGAAGCAGAATATATTCTGGATATGTACGAAAAAGTGAATATACGTAATATACGGATCAAGCTTGGCACTGATCTCGATTACAATGAGGAAATACTTAAGCTTTCACGAGAAAAACTTGGATGGGATTTTGATTTAAGGGTCGATGCTAATGCCTCCTGGTCATTAGAGATGGCCCTTGCAAACCTAAAATTATGCCGGAAGTACGGGATATTTCTGGTTGAAGAGCCTTTTGGCAGAGATAGAGAGGAAATACTCTTTCTTCTCAAGTATCCGGAGAACCGTGATTTTCAATTTGTAGCAGATGAATCAGCCCTTACTGTTAGTGATATAGAGGCCATGGCAAAAAACAGAAGTTACCACATGGTCAATCTTCGTCTTTCAAAAAATGGAGGACTCATTAAGGTTTTAAAGATGGCTGAAATCGCTGAAAAAGGAGGGCTTCAGTATCAAATTGGATGCCACGTGGGGGAAACCGGAATCCTTTCTGCACTGGGCCGGGTAGCGGCATCTATTCTACCAAAGGCAGAGTACGTTGATGGCTCCTATGATAGTTATCTTCTTTCAGAAAACATAACATCAGAGAATTTCTCTTTTGGTTTTGGCGGAGTGGCTGAAATAATAAGGGGACAGGGATTGGGTTTTATAGTAGATGAAACCAGGCTTGGGAGGTTGAGTATTGGGAAAACCGGATGTCTTCCAGAAGTGGGGAACTCATAATAGAAATTATCTTAATGCCTGCCAAAAAAAGCGTTTGATCGTTATTTTTTCTGGTGGAAAAGATTCTTCTGCTTGCCTTTTTCTTTTACATAAAGCAAAAGACCGGTATAATTATGACATTGAGGCTCACCTTTATGCCTATCCCAGGCATATTTATGGAGAGGATTTCAAAGAAGATCTACTCTCGTTTTGGGAAAAAAAGGGGGTTAAGCTCTTCTTTCATCCTTCAGAAGAGGATGATTTACTTTTAGAACATCAAGAGAACCCTTGTATAATCTGCCAGGATATCAGGAAAAAAGCCCTTTTCAGGCTTTGGTCTTCCACAGAAAAATCCATATCTAATCTGGTGATTGTTACTGGTCACAGTCTATGGGATCTCGCCAGTTATGCCTTAGAAATATTTATTGCCCGGGAACTGGCTGATTATTCACATCGTGAAAATCCAGTTTCGGCTGAGAGATTCATTGAGATATCCCAGCGCTTTTATCCCTTTATCTCAATGAGAGAAGGATATGCTGTTTTCAGACCAATGCTCTGCTTAAATCAAAAGGAGATAGAACATATTCTGGAAGCAGAGGCCTTACCTGTCCTGGATACCTCCTGTCGATATTCCCAGTTCAGACCTAAGAAGGTCTTGGGGAATTACCTTCAGATGTTTGATTACCGATTCACTTATAAAAAGATAATTGAGTTTGCCCAAAAAGAAATTGGGATTTCAGATACTTCTAAAATCAAATACCTTTCTCAAAAGGAATACCTTTCTCGCCGCTTCTGATCAATGGGATAATCATATCTCTCGCTATGCCGCGCCTGACAAAAACAGAGGATACGTTTTCATTGTGCGATTTTTTTGACATTTTTCTTTAAACTATGGTAAGCACAACACACTTAGTTTGATTTCATATTTTGGAGGTATGTTAATGTTTGAGATCTTGGAACGTCAGGATATGGCCGATGGCACAGTGGTCCTTAATGAAATAAGTGCGCCCCTGATTGCCAAAAAGGCTAAGCCGGGACAGTTTGTCATCCTGAAAGCAAATGAAACCGGTGAACGCATTCCGCTCACCATGGCCGATACAGACCAGAATAAGGGCACCATCACAATAATATATCAGATTGTTGGGAAAAGCACTGCCCTGTTTAAATCCCTTCAGGTAGGTGAGCGGTTTCAGGATGTGATTGGTCCATTGGGTGAGCCTACACATATTGAAAAACTGGGCACTGTTGTATGTGTCGGAGGGGGAACCGGTGTTGCTGTTTTGCATCCCATCACTCGGGGGATGAAAGAAATAGGTAACAATGTCATTGCCATTATCGGTGCCAGGAACAAAGATCTCATCATCCTGGAGGACAAAATGAAGGCCGCATCTAATGAGTTGCATGTCTGCACGGACGATGGATCATATGGCCATCACGGGTTTGTGACTGATGTGCTCAAAGATGTCCTGGATGAGGAAGACGTTAAACTCGTTGTGGCAATTGGTCCTGTGCCGATGATGAAATTTGTGTGCAGTGTTACGGAGAAGTACAAGGTCAAAACTCTTGTGAGTCTGAATCCCATCATGGTGGACGGGACAGGCATGTGTGGTTGCTGCCGGGTGAGCGTGGGCGGTAAGACACGGTTTGCCTGTATAGATGGTCCTGAATTTGACGGGCATGAAGTCGATTTTGACGAACTGATGCAGCGTCTCCAGGCCTATAAGGAGCAAGAGTCTGTTGCATATAAAAAATTCCTGCATAAATAAGGTGCTATGGAGAGTAATATGACAGAAAAACCGCCTAAAAAGGAAAAGATACCCAGGCAACCCATGCCTGAGCAGGATCCCCAAATCAGAAAACGGAATTTCGAGGAAGTTCCCCTGGGATATACAAAGGAACTTGCTGTAAAAGAGGCAGAAAGATGCCTGCACTGCAAAAATCCTTCTTGTATGGAAGGGTGTCCGGTGTCTGTTGACATACCGGGCTTTATCAAAAGCATAAAAGAGGGTGATTTTGCCAAAGCTGTCCGGAAGATATGGGAAAGAAATGCACTTCCGGCCGTGTGCGGCAGGGTTTGTCCCCAAGAGATCCAGTGTGAAGGCAAGTGCATCCTTGGCAAAAAGGGAGATCCTGTAGCAATTGGCAATTTGGAAAAATTTGTTGCAGATATGGAGCGGGAACACGGCAATGGAGAACTCCCGCCCAAGAATGCTCCAACAGGAAAAAAGATAGCCGTGGTAGGGTCCGGGCCTTCCGGCCTGACCGTTGCCGGAGACCTTATTCTCAAGGGTCATGAAGTAACAATTTTCGAGGCCTTTCACAAACCGGGCGGTGTTCTTGTATATGGTATTCCGGAATTCAGGCTTCCTAAAGATATAGTTTATTCGGAGGTAAGTACCCTTGAGAAATTGGGGGTAAAAGTTGAATGCAATACAGTGGTAGGAAGGACCGTTTCACTGGATGAACTCTTTGAACAGGGCTATGATGCCATCTATGTCGGAGTGGGTGCCGGACTACCCCGGTTTCTGAACATCCCGGGAGAAAACCTGATCGGTATATATTCGGCAAACGAGTATCTGACCCGGGCCAATCTTATGAAGGCATACCTGTTTCCTGAATACGATACTCCCCTTGCCAGAGGTAAAGATGTAGTTGTGTTTGGAGCCGGAAATGTAACTATGGATTCCGCACGGACTGCCATGCGTCTGGGTGCCGACAGGGTACGTATCGTTTACCGCAGGTCCCGGGATGAAATGCCTGCCCGATCCGCAGAAATTCATCATGCAGAAGAGGAAGGCATTGAGTTTTCTCTCCTCACAGCGCCTATAAGGTTCCTGGGTGATGAGAATGCCCGTCTGACAGGTGTGGAGTGTCTCCAGATGAAATTGGGTGAGCCTGACGAATCCGGGCGACGGCGTCCCATACCCATAGAAGGCTCAGAGTTCAAGCTGGAGTGCGACCTTGCAGTTATTGCGATTGGTGCAGGGGCCAATCCCCTTTTGACCAAATCAACTGAGGATTTGGAAATCAACAAGTGGGGTTATATTGTTGCAGATCCTGAGACAGGCAAGACCATGAAAAAAGGGGTATGGGCCGGTGGAGACATAGTCACAGGCCAGGCCACGGTCATTTTGGCCATGGGGGCAGGCAGAAAGGCCTCTGATTCCATACATCAGTACCTTACATGGGGATGGTAAACAACAGGTAGAAGGTGGAAGGCTGAAGGTGTATAACTATTCCTCTTTAATGAGCGGACGCATATAATTCAGAAAAGAGGTTATGGAGATACAGGGTTTCTGCCAGAAAGACAATTGCCATGTTGCTGTCTCAAGGGGTTGTTTGTATCCCATGGATTACTGCCCTACCGGGCAAGGCATGCTTGATTCACTAGATTCCCTCCCCCAACGTGTGAATACGCCATACGCCCAAGGATTGTACTCATTTCATGAAGTCCTTAAGGATGACCATGAATTGTTTGTTGTTGCTCCTGATAGCGAACGTAGTGCTGTGGGTCATGCAATTACCCTGGTAGATCCACTCAGAGTCCGTTCTGTAAATCGTAATGGTTCATTTTTCGGATTGGCTCTAAGTGGTACATCGGCTGACTGTGTTAAGTTTGCAGTGCATTACTCCTATCCATTTCGATCTCACATCTTATTTGACCTTAAATTTTTTCCCTACACTACCAATTTAGTATGTTTCATTTCTGGATGATCGTTAGAGGAATGGCCCATGAGTTATTTTTAGTTTTTGCGTTTTATAGCTATTGACAACTTATGATTCTTTTTGTACTTGTATTGCCGAGTTTGTTAATCGGCTGATCTGTGTCTAAATCAGGAAGAAAAAAATGTTGCGATTTAGCCTTTTATGAATTTCGTATTTGTTGTGGGACACGTTGGATAATCGCAACCTTGAGCATATTGTAAAGTATTATCTATTGATCCTGATAAGTGGGATTTAGAGACAGTGTACAATAAACATTTACATTTCAAAAAATCAGAAAGGAGTTTATTATGACTGGAAGAAAGAGAAGCAGGCCCTATAATGTAGATGATGTACGATATGTGCATAAGCATTATGCTGAAATGACGGCTTCTGAGATAGCCGATAAGCTTGGTATCAGCAGGTTTCAGGTATCAAAGATTGTCAGCGAACTCAGGAAGCACATAGATTTGCCTAAAAAGACTGTGCGTAGACCTAATCCAATTCTTAAGTTTTTGGAAGAAGAAGGTATTAAGCCAAAAGAGGCAGCCAAGACAAAGACTAAGGGAAAGCGTAAGAAAGCTTAGCATCCACAAACTATATCCGGAAGGATGAAAGCAGCTGTGTCAAATAATGATACAGCTGCTTTTTTAATCCGTGGATTGTGGTCTGTTGATTGAGATGGCATGGCGTGTTAGCCTAATGAGGCTTCGATGTGAAGATGTAGCCGTTGTGAAGGAGTCTGGTTTATGGAATATGAGACAGTAATAGGACTTGAGGTTCATGTCCAGTTGCAGACTGAAACGAAGATTTTTTGCTCCTGTTCAACTACATTTGGTGCGCCACCCAATACGCATTCATGTCCGGTATGTGTGGGAATGCCGGGAGTTCTACCTGTGCTTAACAGGAAAGTTGTGGAATTTGCCATGAAAATGGCACTGACCACACATTGCGAAATTGCCCCTTTCAGCGTTTTTGCCAGAAAGCACTATTTTTATCCTGATCTTCCAAAGGGCTATCAAATTTCTCAATATGATCTTCCCCTGGCTGAACGCGGTTGGGTAGAAATTGCTATGAACGGACAGGCCAAGAGGATCGGTATTACCCGCATTCATTTGGAAGAGGATGCGGGTAAATTGATACATGATGAAAGCAGGCCGGTTAGCTATGTGGATCTTAATCGGGCAGGTGTGCCTTTGATTGAGATTGTGAGCGAGCCTGATATTCGAAGTCCTGAAGAGGCTGCTTTATATCTTAAGAAAGTGAGACAGCAGGTCCGTTACTTGGGGATCAGCGACGGCAATATGGAAGAGGGTAGTCTGCGCTGTGATGCCAATATTTCCTTGAGACCTATGGGGCTGGAAGACTTTGGCGTCAGGGCAGAACTCAAGAACATGAATTCTTTCCGTAACGTGCAGAAGGCATTGGAGTTTGAGATAAGGCGTCAGACAGCTCTTTTACTTGATGGCCATGAGATAGTGCAGGAGACCCGTCTTTGGGATGCGGCCAAGGGTGTAACAGTCACAATGAGGGGCAAAGAAGAGGCCCATGATTATCGATATTTTCCTGACCCGGATTTGGTCCCGGTAGAGATTGATAATGCCTGGATGGACAATGTAAAGGCAGAACTGCCTGAACTGCCTGATGCAAAGTGCGCTCGATTTGAGGAACAATACAGTCTTTCAGACTATGACGCAGGAGTCCTCACCGCCTCAAAGTCCTTGGCTGATTACTTTGAGGAATGCGTGGCCCTGTTTCCCAGCCCAAAGATTGTCAGCAACTGGGTAATGGTGGAGCTGTTCCGTCTTCTAAAACGAGAGGGTCAAGAAATTGATGCCTGCCCGATATCTCCCGCCGGTCTGGCGGAATTGCTCAAGCTGATAGATGATGACACTATTAGCGGCAAGATGGCAAAAGATATCCTTGAACAGGCATATGATTCAAAAAAGAGTCCTAAAGAAATTGTGGAAGAACAAGGGGTTGCCCAGGTGAATGACGAATCCACCCTCAGCGCTGTAGTCGAGCAGGTAATGGAGGCCCATCCAAAAGAGGTGGAAAAGTGCAAGGCCGGAAAGACCAAGATTCTGGGTTTTTTGGTTGGACAGGTTATGAAGGCGACAAAGGGACAGGCCAATCCCAAAAAGGTAAACGAGCTGTTGCGAAAGGCCCTGGGCCTGTGAAAGACATTGCTGCCGGAGACTACGACCTGCCATTGAGCCTGCTTCAAAGCGAAGGTAATACGTCTGTAGTACCGCTCCGTTGGGAAGAGCACGTTCTATATTTGTTGGACCAGAGGTTGTTACCTCATGAGGAAACCTGGCTCGCGTATAGATCCTCAAGAGATGTTGCTCAGGCTATAAGGGATATGGTGGTGAGGGGAGCACCGGCCATAGGGATCACTGCCGCTTTTGGCATGGTCTTGGCTGCTTATGGACTCAAGGATAAAGGCAGGGATCTCTTTGTAGGAAAATGGCTGGAGGAAGCGGCTTTCATGCTCCAGGCCAGGCCCACGGCAGTAAACTTGAAGTGGGCAGTAGAGAGGCTAAAAAAGTTTGCGCTCAGGCATTATGAGCTGAGCCAGGACGATCTCGCAGCCATTTTAGAAAAGGAGGCCATTTCTATTTGGACAGAAGACGTAAGGGCCAACCTGGCCATAGGATTTCATGGTCAGGCCCTTTTACCGGAAACGGGCGGCGTGCTCACTCACTGTAATGCAGGCGCTCTTGCTACCGGTGGATATGGAACGGCCCTTGGAGTTATCAGGGCGGCCCTTTCCAGAGGCAAGGAGATAAATGTCATTGCCGATGAGACCCGCCCTTGGCTCCAGGGTGCCAGGCTTACCGCCTGGGAGCTTATCAGGGACGGGATAGCAGTTACTCTGATTGTGGATGGAGCCGCAGGTTTTTTGATGCAAAAGGGGCGGATCAAGGCCGTGGTAGTTGGGGCCGATCGCATTGCAGCCAATGGTGATGTTGCCAACAAGATCGGGACTTACACTGTAGCCGAGCTTGCCGGAGCTAATAACATCCCTTTTTATGTGGCTGCCCCTGTTTCCACTATTGACCCTGTCACCCCGTCCGGAGATCAGATCCCTTTAGAAGAGCGTGGGCCCGGGGAAATTACCACTTTTGCCGGAAAGGAGATCGCCGTCCCGGGTGTGGGAGTTCAAAATCCAGTCTTTGATATTACTCCTCACCATCTTATAACCGCCATAATCACCGAGTTGGGTGTGCTTACCCCGCCATATGGTCCTGCTATTTATGCCTGCTTCTCTTAAGCATTTTGTCCAGTTGGTTGCAAATGTTTTTGATTCCTTCACTGCTGCCCTGTTTATCCGTAGTCATCAGGGGGATGATCTCCACCTGATAGCATGGGAGAGTCTCAGTCCTTATATAGTGCCTGAGTGCAATATAGGGATTGGTCAAGGGCTAATAGGCTGGGTTGCACGGGATGGGAAGAGGCTGCACGTAACTAATTTTGATAGAGATACCAGGACTCTTGGTATTTACAGCAGAGACGTTAATATAAAGGCATTTCTCGCAGCTCCCCTGCTCCGTGGTGCAGGTGTCTTGATGGTCGACAGCAAGAATCGTTATTCCTTTCCTGAAAAGAAACAGCGTATTTTAGAAAATTGTGCAATAATAGCTTCTGATTTATGGTTTTCCTGGAAAAATCACCGTGAACTCCAGTTCTATCGTCGTTGGAACAAATGGCACCATGGCCTTTCAGGAAAAATAGAGCATCTGTTGACAAGTCTGAAAGAATTGTTAGGACTTAGAAGTGGTCTTGTGGCCTTTCATGAAAGGGATAAAGATGTTTTCATGATAAAGGCTACTATTGGACTACCTCACGAGATTAGTCTGGAAGGTCAGTGTTATAATGTGGAAAAAGGCCTTGTCGGTTGGCTTTTGAGATACAAAAAGCACTTGATGCTTAGTCGCTATGGAGCGGATAAGCACAAGTCTTATTTTTTGTGGCCCGGTGAGCCCTTTGACAGAGGTCCTGTGCTGATAGGGCTCTTTCAGCCAATTGAAGCAGGCACATTGGTGTGGCTGCTTACCGGAGATACAGACTTGTCAGGGTGGCCGGGAGGTCTTGCCGAACTCCTGGTTTTTTCTCTTGATCGAGTCATTAATAAAAAATGCTGAATTTTGAATGCTGAATTTTGAAAGAAGATTTAAAAGATATATACCTTAATTCAACATTCAACATTTATTGTAAGCAGATGGGATATTTTTAGCAGAATCATTAATGAATGGAGATGCCGTGGCGCTTAAGCACATTAAAAATATAATAAAACAGGACATGGCTATGGATTTGGGCACTGCCAATACCCTTATTTATGTTCAAAGAGAGGGGGTGGTCCTAAATGAACCTACTGTAATTGCGTGTTCAAGTGACGGCGGGGTAATTGAGGTGGGGCTTGCTGCAAAAAAGTATTTGGGCCGGACTCCTGAGGGTATTACGGCTATGCGTCCTATGAAGGAGGGAATCATAGAGGATTTTGATGCAGTAAGTCAGTTAATCAAAGTTTTCTTGAACCGTGCGAAAGAACGAAAGGGGATCTTCTCCCCAAGGGTGGTAATTTGTATCCCTTCTAATATCACTCAGGTGGAAAAACGGGCTGTACTTGAGGCAGCTCAGGAGGCCGGGGCCAAGAAAATATTTTTATTGGAAGAAACCATGGCTGCTGCCATAGGTGCGGGTCTCCCTGTTCGTGGAGAGGAGCCGCAGATGGTACTGGATATAGGTGGCGGCACAACTGAGGTGGCTGTAATAGCTAAGTGGTCGTATTTACACTGCGAGACTTTACGGGTGGCAGGGGATGAATTTGATGATGCCATCGTCCGTTGGTTGACCGAAGAGCATGGTGTAGTGGTGGGTCCGACCACTGCAGAGACAATTAAATGGAAAATAGGAGCGGTCTGGGATGATGGAAAAGGCCTGGATCAAGAATATAACGTAAAGGGAAAGCATCTTTCGCGAGGGGTGCCGGTAACGTCAGTAATTACTCTTCGGGAACTGATGCCTGTTCTGGAGAAACCGCTGGATGCTATTTCCAAGATGGTGGAGGATGTGCTTAGGACTTTGTCTCCGGACACCAAGGCCTCGATAGAAGCCAACGGTATAACATTGACAGGGGGTGGGGCTTTGCTGAGAGGCATTATTCAATTCTTGAGTTTGAGGACCGGCCTTACGTTTAACCTGGCAAGTGATCCGCTGACAACAGTAGTCCAGGGTGCCGGGCGGACAATCGAGGCCTTTAAGGATTACGAGAGGGTTTTTATTAATTAGTGCCTGAATGGAAACCCCAAATTTTGTTTTCTCAATTTAGGTCAGGGACAGTTAATATATTAAGGTTAAGGGGCTATCCACTTCGCTACCCTAAACGACAAATTGTAGGTTGGGTTAAGCGGTTATAGTCATCACTTTTGTTGGGTTCGCCTGACTTAATAGAACCTCAACATACTGAGATTACTGCAAAATTATCGAACCCAACAAAATTAGTTGCAGACCGACGGCTTAGCCCAACCTACAATATACCCAAGGACAATGAAGTGGATACCCTTTTTAAGGTTATTTCCTTTTTCAATTCAACATTCAAAATTTAGAATTCAAAATTGTGTCTGAAATTAAAGTCCCTAAATCCCTTAATTTATACCTAGAGGCTCTGTGATCAAGGTCCTTCCTTCTTTATTTCTTCGTGAAATATTATTTTATTACCTCCTGTTTTTTTTGCGGTATACATTGAGACATCAGCTTTGTGTATAAAATCGTTAATGTCTTCGCGCAATCCACTGTTTGTTTTACTGAAGCGGGAGATCCCCAGGCTAAGTGAAGTCTCACCTATATCCTCGTTCAGGTAATTGCGCCGTATGCGTTCTGCTATCTGTTTTACCTGCTCTGTGCTGGCCTGGGGAATCATTACGGCGAATTCGTCTCCTCCATAGCGAAATGGAATATCAACATTACGTCTGATGGAATTATTCAGCACACCAGCCAGGCGCTGGAGCACCTCGTCTCCTGCCTGATGCCCCAAGGTATCATTCAGTTCTTTGAAATTATCCAGGTCTAATATGATTAGAAAAAGAGGGTAGTCTTGGCGGGTGGCCCTTTGGGTTTCCTCTTCGAGTTTTTGGTCGAGAAAACGTCTGTTGTATAGGTCTGTAAGGACATCTCTTATGGAAAGTCGTTTCAACAGGGCCCTATATCCACGTTCCCTGATTATCCTGTTGAGTTTGGCCTCTAATTCGTCCAGATTAAAGGGTTTTTGTATGAAATCGCATGCTCCGGATTTAATAACGTCGGTGTAATGAAAGTCTCGACTATATCCTGTTATTGCCATTACATCTGTTTCAGGCCAGAGTTTTTTAATTTTCCGAATAAGCTCCATTCCATCCATTTTGGGCATCATGAGGTCAGTGATTACGATCGTGCTGGAGGACTGCTCCAGCAATGACATGGCTTCCAGACCGTCACCTGCTGTACGATATTGGTACCCGAGACTGGAAACGAATTCTGCCAATAAGTTTAAGATGATAGGGTCGTCGTCAACAAGTAGGAGTTGTTGGGGTTCTTGTGGCAGGTCTTTTAAGAAAAATCCGACCTGGTTTTCAGATGATTCTAAAATCTTAGGCAACACATCCTCCCAGGCTGTATAAGTCTATAAGGTTATCTTGAATCAGTTGATTCAGGAATTGCGAATTTAAGGAATTGATAAATTGAAAGTTGTTCTATCGATTTTAATTCCTCAATTTTTCAATTTAAGGCTGAATATAATAATTTGAAGAGGACAGATGACAACATCAAAGATGTAAGAACCGCCAGGAGACTTCATCTCCTGAAGAATTCGCACAATTCCCTTTTTTTGCCTTATTTCGCTAAATTTCTGCGAACAGATGACTTGAGATCATCTAAGTTGAAGGACTTGACTATATAGTCATCCGATGCCCACGACGCCAAATCCTGTTTATACTCAGGATAGGCAGAACTCAAGATAACAGGCACCCTGGGTTTTTTTTGTTTCATTTGACGCAGCACTTCTATGCCATCCATACCAGGCATATTTATGTCCAGGATGACAAGGTCCGGTTCCTGAGCGTCAAAGGCCTTAAGGGCATCTTCTCCGCTCATCGCCGAGTGGACTTCATAGCCTTCTTCTTCCAATTCTTCCTTGTAAAGGAGATGAATACTCTCTTCGTCGTCAACTACGAGTATTTTGTATTTATTCATAGATCACCTTCTTGGCTGTTTACTGTTAATATTTATATTTATATACAGCAAATGGTTTGATCCATATAGTGGAATTTCATTAATCTAAATTGATCTCTCTGAGAAACTGTGCGGATTCTTCAGGCGGGGTAGGGTTGATATAAAATCCGGTACCCCACTCAAACCCTGCCATCGTGGTCACCTTGGGCAATATCTCTATATGCCAGTGATAGTGTTCCAGGAAAGGAATGCGTAACGGAGACGTGTGCAACATATAATTGTAAGGGACCCCCGGGAGGGCTTTGTCGAGGCGCTGCATTGTCTCCAGAAACAGGTCTGTCAATGAATGGAATTGATTGTCGTCCATGGAAATATAAGAAGATTGGTGTCTTTTAGGCATCAGCCACATCTCAAAAGGCGAACGGGGCGCAAAGGGGCAGATCGTGATAAAATCATTATTTTCACATACTATTCTTATGTCTTGGGATTTTTCCTGACGAATGATATCACAAAAGATGCAGCGTTCCTTAAATTCATAATAGTGCAAAGAGCTTTGGATCTCTTCCTGTATCCGGTGAGGTACGATAGGGAGAGCAATAAGCTGGGAATGTGAATGTTCTAGAGAAGCACCTGCAGCCCGGCCGAAATTCTTGAAAATTATTATGTAGCGAAAGCGGGAATCCTGTGCCAAATCTACCATCCGGTCCCTGTAGGCCCAAAAGGTCTGGATAAGCTGTCCATGAGACATCATAGGAATGGTTTCGTCGTGCTTAGGGGTATCTATTATAACCTCATGGGCGCCGATGCCATTCATTTTATCGTAAATACCTTCGCCCCGTTTGTCCAGATCTCCTTCTATAACCAGTGCGGGAAATTTGTTTGGGACTACCCTGAGGGTCCAGCCTGGTCCATTTGGCGAATAGTCCGGCCGTCCATAAGCCAGAACTTCCGGCGGAGTGGTATGTTCATTCCCAGGGCATAAAGGACAAAACCCGCCCCTGGTCTTGTCTTTTTCAATGACAAAGTCGTAGGGGCGATTCCCTCTTTCCTTGGCTATAATAACCCATCGGCCTATGATTGTATCCCTGCGTAGTTCGGGCATTTGGAATCCCTCAAACCAGCCAAAGCCTACGTTCAAAGTTTTTATCAGGTACTTGAAGCACTATGTAGCCCCCCCGAGGCCATCTGTCTCTCACCAACTCATTTCCTATTGTTTCAACATAAAATGTCAGTTCATCTTTGGGGTTAGAGTCCAGAAGTGCAAAAGGTATTGCCACTTCTGTCAACTCATTCACAGCGCATTTTACACCTGTTTCGCGAAAAACAAGGGCCTTTCCATTTTTTAAAACCCTGATTTTTCCCTTAAGGGGGTCTATAGACCGGCTGGGGATCAGCTCGATAGTTATTATAGCCTTAGAAGAGATTGTAATCCTGAGGCCGAGATCCGGCTCCCATACATCAAAGCCCCCCTCTCTGGGATCTATCCTCAGATAAAGCGACTCAAGATCAAAGCCATAGGCAATCTCAGCCAGCGAACTCGCCCCGGAATGCATGGCCCCCCCTTGACCTCCCAGGGTCAGTAATCCTGCACCTCTCCACTCCCAATAATAGCTCACACGTCCATCAATTTGTGGGTGTATAAAACACGTTGGTTCAGTAGTAGGTGTTGCCGGTTTTGGAACCCTTATCGGACTCAGCAGTTCATCAGAAACTGTCATGTTAAGGCTATTATAGACCTTTTTGAGATGACTCCGAAAGAGGTGGTCAAATTCATAGGCATAATCAGTCTCAAATTGGTCTCCATACCACCAGAACCAGTCACTGCCTTCAGCAGCAAAAATAGATTCCATAGCTACATTCAAGGTCTCTTCAGTTATGTCTTCCTGTTTTCTGGCATTGTCGATGGCTTTTCTTGCATGACCCAGGGCTTCCCATGCCCTATTTTCGTCCTGCCCACCGATCCAGATGCCGAAATCATGGTTTATCCAAGAGCCTGTATATAGCCCCGGCAAGGTGCATGTCGGCGGATGGTCTTCCAGATATTGACCAATGGTCACCAGTTCAAACATTGGTTCTGTGATAATTGCATCATATAGGCCTGTCAAGAAGGATTCACCACCGTCCTGGTAATACTCCCAGGGATTTTCCCCATCCAGAATTATGGCAACAAAAGGGGCACGATCCATTTCCTGAAGGCCGCTACAGATTTTCTTCAGCCTGGAAACAAAGTCAGTGATTGCGGCCTGAGGAGGGTTTTTTTGATAAACAAAACCTATCAGATCTGAAAGCTTATGGTGCCGAAAGACCATGTCTGTGCAGCAGCCATTTGTTTCTACTCTATAAGGCTGAAAAAGACTCTGAGATTCGATTTTTTCAAGTGAGTTAAATAGGATGGCCTCGTCTGTTGCGGTCCAGGAAAACCCGGCTTTTTCAATGAGGGGGATAAGCTCAGGGGCAACAGAGCCCTCTGATGGCCAGAGTCCTACAGGAGTCTGGCCTAAAATCTCCTTACAGTAGCGCCTACCTCTTTCCATTTGTGTTCCGGCGTCTTCCGGGCAAGTAAATCGCAAGGGGAGTTTGGTCTCCGGTCTTGGCCTTTTCCCTAAATCCGTATCAATTAGCAGGGGAAGAATAGGATGATAGAATGGGCTGATACTGATCTCTATCTGTCCTTCGATCCATTTTGAACTATAACGGGGAATGAGTCCTTTCATGAGTTCAAGGTGGAAGTCCAGGAGATCCATCTTTTCTTCTTCGCTGAACAATTGTCCTTTTTGAAAAAGAGAGCTTATCAAGGGGTGATTTCTTGAGGAAAAGCCGACCCAGGCGAGATTAAACCAGACCTGAAGGTCTAAATAATCCTGGGTTGAAAATTTTTTTCTCACTTGGGAGGTATAAGATGGACCAAAGTCCCTTCCTCGCAACTCCAGCAGTTGCAGGTACCTCTTATGGGGTTCTACCATAGTGGGCCATTGGCAGCTGAAAAAATGTGTCAGGATGAATTCCTGGTCTGAAGGGGAGAGCTCGATGGCAGGACGACGGCTCAATTCCAGGAAGTCGTCGGTTTTGCCCTGTATATAAGACTGGATTTGGAGAAGAAGGGATGGAACAAGGTTGAAAGTTACCTTTGCCTCAGGCCGAGAGTCCAGACACGCTATCATGTCAGAGTAAGCCTTGACGGCATGGAGCCTGACCCATGGCATCGCAAAGCGATCTCTTGTCGGGTCAAGGTACAGAGGTTGATGCATATGCCAAAGGAAGGCAATATTTAACTGCAGCATTTATAAGCCTTTGGCTTTTTCCTCTTTTTCTTGCTTGGACTTGCACTCAATGCAACGGGTTGTGACAGGTCTGGCCGTCAGGCGCTTAGCTCCTATTTCTTCACCACACTCCTCACATATGCCGTAAGTCCCTTCTTCGATCCTTTCTAAGGCCTTATTAATCTTTTTTATGAGCTTTCTCTCCCTATCTCTGATGCGTAGCTCAAAACTACGATCAGATTCTACGGACGCCCGATCTGTTGGGTCAGGAAAGTGGTCGTTCATGTCAGTCATCTCTTCCAGGGTCTTGTCCGCTTCCCCTAAAAGATCATTGAGTTTTTTCTGGAGTAGTTTGCGAAAATATTCCAGTTGGGCCTGTTCCATGCTACTATTCTCCTAAGAACTTTCTTTTCCAGGTTCCGCTTTTCCCACCGGATTTATAATCCAATTGCACTTTTTCAATAGTTATATTTTTCTCTGCTGACTTGCACATATCGTAAATGGTCAGAGCAGCAACCGAAACCGCGGTTAAGGCCTCCATTTCCACGCCGGTTGCGCCTTTTGCCTTTGCTCGTGCCAAAATTTCTATGGCATTTTTTTCAGGGTTTGGAATGAAGTCAATCTCTACTTGTTGCAAAGTTAAAGGATGACAAAGTGGAATCAGGGTTTCCACTTTTTTGGCAGCCATGATCCCAGCTATCCTGGCTACAGCCAGAACGTCACCTTTTGAGGTTTTACTGTCAATAAGAAGATTAAAGGCATCAGGTCCTATTATTACCCGTCCTGAAGCAATCGCTTCTCTTTGGGTCATAGGTTTTGGGCTTACGTCCACCATGTGGGCCCAACCCTTCTTGTTCAGATGAGAAAAGGAATTTTTGCTCAAGACGTCCTCTCCTGACTGGAGTGCCTATCTGCTTCGGATCGTTTAAACAGTTTACGAAAGAAGCCGCCTTCTTTTTTTTCTTTTTCGATATCAGCGAATTCCTGAAGCAGCGCACATTGGCGTTCTGTCAACTTGGTTGGTGTTACAACAGCAACTTCAACTATCTGATCGCCGGCTACAAATCCTCTAAGATCGGGAATGCCAAGTCCTTTCAGCCCGAAGTGTTCTCCTGTCTGGGTCCCTGCCGGAATTTTTAAGTTGCGGGGTCCATCCAGTGTGGATATTTCAATTTTGTCTCCTACTGCTGCCTGGACAATAGAAATAGGAAGACGACAATATATGTCATTGCCATGACGTTCGAAAAGGTGGTGGGGTTTTACGTGGATTATTATGTAGAGATCCCCCCTGGGCCCATCCCTGAGACCGGCTTCACCCTCCCTCCTCAGGCGCAATCTTGAGTCTGTATCTACACCTGCAGGAATGCGTACCCTTACCTTATGTCGTTCTCTGAGCCTGCCCTTGCCTTGGCAGGTTTTGCAGGGGTTTGTGATAATCGTTCCGGTTCCGGAACAGTGTGGACAAGTAGATGATATCCTGAAGAAGCCTTCTGACCTTATTATTTGGCCTCTTCCCTGACAAGTAGGACAGGTAGCAGGATGGCTCCCGGAGGCCATACCCGTTCCATTGCAACTAGAACAGGACTCAAGACAAACTATCTCGACTTCAGTCTCCGTACCTCTGGCAGCATCTTCAAAGGAAATCTCCAGGTTGTATCTCAGATCCGCACCCGCCTCTGGCCCCATGGATGCGCCATGCCTTCGGTGAGTAGCAGAGAAACCAAACAGGTCTTCAAACAGGTCGCCAAAGTTACTAAATATGTCTTGTGGTCCGGAAAAACCTCTGAAGCCTGTCCCGGCTATTCCTTCGTGACCGTAAAGGTCATAGGTCTGTCTTTTCTGAGGATCTCTGAGCACTTCATAGGCCTCTGCCGCCTCCTTGAAGTGTTCCTCTGCGTCTTTATCACCCTGATTTTTATCAGGATGATATTTTAGGGCCAGCTTCCTGTAGGCTTTTTTTAGTTCTTCAGATGAGCAGTCTCGGGAAACCTCCAAAATTTCGTAGTAGTCTTTTTTCATTGATAATGCCTAAAAACGGTTTTTTTTAACCTTCTGCCTGATTGGTATCTATCTGTAATGCTTGGAAAATGCGTTGTTCTTCTGCCTCTCGGGCCAATTCTTCCAGATTTTCAAATTTTACTTTGTCTTGGGCAATTTCTCTCAATGCCTGGACTATTTCCTTGTTTTGGCATTTAACTAAGGGGTGGGCGCCTTTGCGTAATTGCTTTACCCTCTCGATCGCAAGATGTACTAATTCAAAACGGTTATGCAAATTTCCCAGGCAGTCTTCTATTGTTATTCTCGCCATTGTATATTCTCCAGTTAAAAAATAGGGTATCCTTCATTCATCAGTTTACACTTCCTTCAAAAAAATATGCATTATCAAATTGAAAGTCGACAGAGTGTAAACTACTTTTGACTTGTCGTGAAGGATGCCGAATACCGCATATTTTATTTTGTGACAGACCATTAGAACAAGATCTAGTATTTTGCAAGTGCCTTTTAGAAATTTAGGTATCCTTCATTCACCAGTTTTACACTTTTCCCGAAAAAGCGTGTATTATCGAATTAAATGTCGATGTCGAAACTGGAAATTAGAAATTAGGTAACGCACCTCTACATCTTTAGTTTTTCCCAATTTCAAATTTCCAGTTTCAAATTTCACTGCCAAAATACAAGACCAACAGAGTGTAAACTACTTTTGACTTGTCGTGAAGGATGCCGAAATTTATTATTATAATAACAGTTTTAGTTGTCGCAATCTTTATTCAACATGGCTATCGTAACAGGACCAATATGAGGAACTTTCTTGTAGGCCTTTTTTTATGTCTCATCATTTTAGCACCGACTGTTAATGGGCAGGATTTGGTGAAAATTTCTCAAAATAACATGCCTCAGGCAAGAATTCAGGTAACTCATGAGGAGGTTTCTCCTTCATGGCAACTGGTCTGGAATGAAGCCAGAAAAATGGTAAAAAAAAATGAACTGGATGGTGCCGTAGCCCTTTACAGAGAATTGTTAAGAGATCGCCAAGGTCTAGTAGAAGCCAGATGGGAACTGGCTTTAGTTTTAATGCGGTTAGATAAAGTAAGTCAAGCTATACTTGAATTTGAGCATGTTGTGGAGGCCAGACCCCAGGATATTCAAGCTTTATTCATTCTTGCAGAACTTCTGAGCTGTTCAGGTCAGTGTGATAGAGCTGCCGTCATCTATGATAAGTTGGTGACAGAACTTGGTCTCCATGGGGAAAATTTTCACGTTGCCGGGAATGAATTGCTGAACATCCCTGAAGAGTTGACCTTGGTAAAGGTCTTAGAGAGCCTTGCCTGTTGTATGGAATCCCAAAAAAGGTTTAATGAATCTATAACTTATCTCCAAAAGGCTTTAGCCATTGAACCTGACCGAAAAGACCTTGAGTTTAATCTGGCCTGTGGGCTTCTGCGTCTGAAAAGAGCAAAGAATTCCTTATCTCATTTCCAGAAATTGCTACCTCAATATGAAGATGATCCGGATTTTTTAGCTAACTATGCAAAGGCCCTTTTAGCTGTGGGAAATCGAGATAAGGCCATTAAGATATTTAAGAGGTTTGTGGCACTTTCCAGCGATAATACCGGGGAAGATCACACAGATAATCTTATATGGGGTGTTAATGAGCTTATCTCCTTATATCTGATGGAAGGAGATGTTCAGCCAGCAATCAACGTCCTTGAGGATTTGAAGCATGGTCATCCGGAAGTGTTTGATAAGCAGCTTTTGGCGACTTTGGGGCGTCTGTATTTTGCCTCACGTAATTATCTCAAGGCCCTTGAGACATTCAGGATTTTTTTGAGAGAAAAACCTAACGATAAAATGGGGTTGCTGTTTATGGCCCGTGCGTATGAGCGCCTTCAGCTTTTTGCACCAGCCATTGCCATTTATGAGGAACTCTCACTTGTTGAACCCGATCCGGACATTACTATGCATTTGGTCAAGTTACTTTTAGAGACTGAAAATTTTGATCAGGCAAGCCTTCTAATTACTGAGGATATGCGTAGTGAGCTGGAAAATGATATCAAGGGAAGAGAGCTTCTGTTAAAGGTCTATTTAGGGAACGAGGACAGAAAAGGTGTTGAAAGGTTTTTAGACAGTGAAGGCGATTTCTTTAAAGATGATGACATATTGGCCTCATATGTCTCTCTTGCCACATCGATTGGTTATACGAATGCCCAGATGAGATTTCATTTATATGACGACGCTTTGTTCGCTTTGGCCGGCCGGGTTGAGGAAAGGAGAGATCTCCTGCAGGCCGGTGTGAAACTGTTTTTGGATCTTGGTCAACAAAATATGGCTGAGAGAGTGTTAAGACACTGTTGGTCTGAGGGTCGATCTCTGTGGTCTATTGATATGTTGATCGATAGTTACCTTGATAAGAATATGTGGGAGGAGGCTGTTGTTTTGCTTGAAGAGGCACTATCTATTTATCCGTCTTCGGCAAGGCTTAAACTGAAGCAGGCCTATCTTCTTCTTGACATGGGTGAGACTGACGTAGCTGGGAAAGTGCTTTTTTCAATTTGTTCAGGCGATAATTGGAAGTGGGGAGAAGAAAAAAGACTGTTGTGTGAAGGCTATGCCCTTGGCCTGTCGGGAAGATATGAAGAGGCACTCGATCTTTATGGGGAAATAATTCAACAGGCACCAAATCATCTGGAAGCACATAGAGGCAGATGGATCAATTTTTCAGCCTATGGATTAGGACAGGAGGCTGATGCAGAGGCGTTGGGTTTAAAAATAATTACAGGAAAACCCCCTTTTTTATATGGTGGCGAAGAGGAAAATGGAAATAAAGAAAGACCGGTTCCAATGCTCGCAAAAAATCAGAGGCTGATGCCGACTCCTGGGGCTTACTTGAGTGGACTAGTGCGAAGTGAAGAATTGTTATCACCTAAAGAGATCCTTGTTTCGCCATTTTGTGAGACGGAAGGAGAGGCATGCCCTTTACTGCTTGCTTTATCCTACGAATATTTTGAAAATTTTTCAGAAGCGGTTGTGATGTGGCGTTCTTTTTTAAAAAGACACGAGACATACTGGCCCGGCTATGAACGTCTTGAACGGATATATGAGGGCAGAGGTAAAGTAGAGAGCGCAAAAAAGTTACGGTACAGGACTTGCGAAAAAATAAAATATCTACGTTTGTTTCTTTATTATGGTCAAGATTACAGTGAGTCAAGAACTATCCCGGAAGAAGTTGGGTCTTCAGGCTGGTATATGTGGCGAAAGCTTGATGATATGGCCCTTGAATCCTGGGAAGGAGTGTTCTGTTCCGATTAGATAATTTTTTCATTATTCCTTGATTTTTTCAAACGTTATAGATAAAAAGGTAAAGTTAATATCTGGAGAAATGTGCGCATGAATATTTTAGTGACGGGCGGAGCCGGTTTTATCGGGTCTCATCTATGTGATTACCTTATTTCTAAAGGAGAGTATGTCTCAGTTATAGACGATCTTTCCACCGGCTTCTTTGAAAATATAGTCCATCTGCAGGGTAATTCGAGGTTTCAATATATAAATGACACTATCCTGAACAAAGATAGGATGGATAGTCTTATTCAGCAGTGTGACGTAACAGTCCATCTTGCTGCTGCTGTAGGTGTCAAATATGTCGTAGAAAATCCGCTTTCCTCTATTGAAACCAACATCTGCGGGACTGAAATTGTGCTTAATCTGGCCAACAAGCACAAGAAAAAAATACTCATAGCATCAACGTCAGAAGTCTATGGGAAACATATGCACGCCCCTCTTAAAGAGGATGACAATTTAATTTATGGTCCTCCCACTACCATGCGTTGGAGCTATGCAGCTTCGAAGCTTATAGATGAGTTTACCGCGCTTGCATATCATCGTACCAAAAAGCTCAGAGTGGCTATATTCCGTTGTTTCAATACAATAGGTCCCAGGCAGACAGGCCTCTATGGGATGGTGGTACCTAGATTTATTCAGCAGGCGTTGAGGGATGAGCCTATAACAGTTTTTGGTGACGGCCAGCAGACTCGGACGTTCACTTATGTCGGGGATGTAGTTGAGTCCATATGCCGACTCATGGAGTGCAAAGAGGCAATTGGTGAAGTAGTAAATATAGGGGGCACAGAAGAGATCTCTATATCAGAGCTTGCCGAGCGTATTAAGTCTCTTATTGGGAGCAAGTCCGAAATAGTCTATATTCCTTATGAACAGGTCTACGGCAAAGACTTTGAAGACATGATGCGCAGGGTCCCTTCATCTGAAAAACTCAATAGCTTAATAGGTTTTGTTCCACAAACGTCTCTTGATACGATTCTTGAAAAGACTGTAGAATATTTTCGTTCCATTATCTAGTATGTCGATTACCCTCCTTGATACAGGCTTTTTTTTTCTCTACTCCTTTGGACTAAGTGCTTTCCTGACTCCATGCATGATCTGGCTTTCGAGACGCATTGGCTTTATGGCTCAGCCCAGGGAGGACCGGTGGCATAGGCGTCCAACAGCCCTTCTAGGAGGCATTGCGTTATTCTTGTCGTTTATGCTTCCCAATTTATTTCTCAGGGAAATCTCATCTCCCATGCTTGTCCTGACTTTGGGAGCAAGTGCAATGTTCTTATTGGGGCTGGTTGATGATGTTAACGACTTGTCGCCTCAAAGTAAATTTGTAGGGCAATTAATCATCTCTGCTCTGATTGTGGCCGGAGGGGTGAGGATACAAGGACTGGGGCATCCCGCAGTATCCATAATCGTAACACTTTTTTGGTTCGTAGCTATTACCAATGCAGTCAATATTCTGGACAACATGGATGGTCTGGCGGGCGGCATTTCGTTTATAGCTGCTTGTTCACTTTGGGTATATAGCCAACTTGGAGGTCCGATTCAATTAGGTCTGCCGGCTATACTCCTTGCGGGGGCTACTGCTGGATTCTGGATATATAACTTTAATCCCGCCAAAATATTTATGGGAGATTGCGGAAGCCTCTTCCTGGGCTTTCTCCTGGCCGGTCTGACCGTAACAGGTACTTGGACGTCAGGGCTACTTGATCCGGCAGCCGGAGGTTATACCGGAGTTACCAGTTTGGTACTGGTGCTGGTGGTCCCTGTGGCTGTCCTGATTATACCACTCTTTGACACCGCCCTTGTGTCCTTTACCAGGGTCCAGACCGGACGACCTATTTCTAAAGGGGGACGTGATCATACCTCTCATCGCATGGTTTTGCTGGGATATTCAGAAAAAAGGACTGTGTTAACACTCATGGCATGGGCGGGAAGCATATCAGCCTTAGCCTTATACCTGTCATACCAGAGTGCCCAGGGACTTTTGGTTATGCTGAGTGTGGTGGCGGTGATTTTTTTGTTCTTCGGAACATTTCTTACACATTTGAATGGCACTGTTTATGATAGCAAGGCAGTGGATTCAGATACTGTGTTTCAACGCTCCTCACTTTTATCCCGAATACTTAACAAGAAGCAGATTCTCCAGGCAGTGGTAGATACTGTGCTTATAAGCATCGCCTATCTGACTTCTTATCTTCTTCGATACGACGGTGTTATTAGTTTGTGGAATCAGCAAGTTATAGAGAAATCTCTTCCTTTGATTATCCCTGTCAAGCTGTGCTGCTTTTGGATCTTTGGGCTGTATAGAGGTCAATGGCGGTATATAAGTATCGGAGATATGTGGCAGATTTTTAAGGCAGTTGTGGTCAGCTCTCTAATTATTGTTGGATTGCTTTTATATATTTACCGCTTCGAAGGTTATTCCAGAGTTCTTTTTCTGAACGATGCCCTATTGACTTTGGTAATGATAGGTGGCGTCCGACTACTTATGAGACTCTTTAAGGAATATTTCAGTCTGCAGGCCGAGCGCAGCAATTCTACACCTATTCTAATAGTTGGAGCAGGGGATGGCGGAGATCTGTTTCTTAGGGAACTTAGGCACAATTCAAATCACGATTATCTACCAGTGGGTTTTATCGATGACGATCCTGCGAAAAAGAGCCAGATAATCCACGGTGTCAAGGTCTTGGGAGACAGGGAAGACATACCTGACATTGTTAAAAGATACGGAGTTAGGAGAGCCTTCGTGTCTATCATGTCGGCATCAGACAGCGAGATTGAAGGGATTTCTGATATCTGTAAGGAAAATGGTGTGAAGTGTGATAGGGTGCGACCGCTTTTGCCAATAGTGAAATCCGGAGAAAAAGAACCAGCCTGTTCAAAAAAAGATAAGGTTGTACCCTTTAGGCCCAGGATGAGGAAAAGAAAATGAACGAAAAGCGTCTTTCTAAAACCGAATGGAAACGCCTTGAAAAGGATCTATGCCGTAGCCGAAAATCTGTTTGGTCTCAGATTACAGCTAAAGATCGAAAAAAGGCCCTTTTGTATTCAGACAAGTATAAGGACTTTATAAGTAAGGCAAAGACCGAACGGGAATCTGTTAACATCATTGCAAGCAAAGCGCAGGAGAGGGGTTTTGTACCGTTTGAACAGGCCAGCCCCGGTTCCAATCGGTTCTTGTGGACCTTCAGGGGGAAGGCGGCTGCCCTGGCCGTAATAGGTAAGGCACCTGTCGGTGATGGGGTCAGGATCATTGCTTCACACATAGACGCACCCCGTTTGGACCTGAAACAGAATCCCCTCTATGAAGATCTGGAGATGGCCTTTTTAAAGACACATTATTACGGAGGAATCAAGAAGTTTCACTGGGTAGCCCGTCCTCTCGCTATCCATGGGCTGGCACTGAAAGGAGACGGGAGCGCAATTCCTATTGAGTTCGGTGAGGATCCTCATGATCCTGTATTTACAATAAATGATCTTTTGCCACATCTTGCCCATAAGGTGCAGGGTGAGAAAAAGATTTCAGAGGCCATACCGGCAGAAAAGCTTAATGTGTTGATAGGAGGTTTTTCTCTTTTAGGTCCTGAAGACCTGAAGGATGGCGTAAAATTACGTATTTTAAGGATCCTGAACGAGAGATACGGCCTGGTGGAAGAGGATCTAATAAGTGCGGAGCTGGAAATTGTCCCTGCAGGTGGTTCAAGGGATGTGGGTCTGGACAGGGCCTTTGTAGGTGGCTATGGGCAGGATGATAGGTCCTGTGCATATGCCTCTCTTTACTCCATCCTTGAACTTGAGGAACCCCAGGTTACCTCAGTCGCCCTGTTCCTTGACAAGGAGGAGATAGGTAGTGACGGAAATACAGGGGCCAAGTCCAGTTTTTTTGAGGTGGTGTTATATGATCTCATGCGACACGGAGGGCTTCAAATCGAGGCGGATAGCCTTGTACGAATGCTTATTGCGTCCAAGGCCATTTCAGCGGATGTTACAGCAGGGATAGACCCTGATTATAAAGAAGTCCATGAAGAACGTAATGATGCACTGATCGGACACGGGGTTTGCCTGACAAAATATACCGGCTCAGGAGGAAAGTACTCAGCAAATGATGCCCATGCTGAATATGTTAACTGGTTGAGGCGCGTCTGGAACGATGCCAAAGTAGTCTGGCAGGCCGGAGAGTTGGGAAAGGTGGACGAAGGCGGAGGGGGTACCGTGGCCAAGTATTTTGCCCAGCGTGGCCTGGATATTGTCGACGTAGGACCTCCTTTGCTCAATATGCACTCGCCCTTTGAGGTTGCACATAAGACTGACCTGTTTATGACCTATAGGGCGTTTGCTGCTTTTTATAAGACAGGTGAGTAATTGAGTGATTTGATAATTGAGTGATTGAGTGATTGAGTGATTGAGTGATTGAGTGATTTGGTGATTGCATGAAAATCATAGATCCTTCCTTTAGCGTATTGGACGATTTTTTTGTTCATGGAAGGCTGCTTGAGCAGATCGAGCGATGCGGACGGGTCTGTTACAAGAGTGAAGACCGGATATCTGAGGAGTCAGCCAGGCCTTTTATCAAAGGGATAATAAAACGGGGTCATGAATCAGTGCTTGAGATGGCCCAGATCGTGCTTGAGATAGAGGTGGACAGCGAGCTCACCATGCACAAGTTTTTTGAGAGGATACCAAGGTTCTGCCAGGTGGATAAGCTGGAACGTAAGCAGTATCTTTTGTCTGGGAATCCCAGGGTCTTTAGGGACCTTGCCCGGCATCACCGTGATCTGAAGGTTGTGAAGGCTGTATTGAAAAAACTTACAGAGTTCCATCCTGTTTTATTTGAGGATCTGGTTCCGCGGTTCGGCTGGGTACCGCAAGATGGTATTGTTGTTCGTGTTCTGCCTCCGGAGGAAATTGAAAACCTGCCTTTGGAACAACTTATCAAACACCGGACACTTATGGTTCATCTAATAATTAACCGGGCAGTTTCCCATGAACTGGTACGCCATAGAGTTGCTTCATACCTCCAGGAATCCCAGCGTTATTGCAGATATGGTGAAGCCCGCTTTGGAGGCGAGGTAGTGTTTATCCGGCCTTGTTTTTTCAAGGAGGGATCTGATGAATACAGGTTATGGTTAGATGCAATGTCACAAGCAGAGGGAATTTATCTTAGACTCCTTAAGACAAGCTCTTCCCAGGCTGCCCGCACTGCGCTGCCTAACTCCTGTAAGACCGAGATCATGGTCCATGCCACCCTTGAGGAATGGATGCATATTATGCGTCTCAGGACGTCAAAGGCTGCTGATCCTTCAATGCGGGAAATCATGTTGGCCCTTCTTCCTGAATTTGAAAGACGTTTTTCAGCGGTATTCGGACCTATAAGAGAATGCTGGATGCCGAAACTGGAAACTGGAAATTAGAAATGTAACTTCTCAATAACTCAGGGTAAAATGACTGGATTCCGGCTTTCGCCGGAATGACGATTGGGTGTAAGCGCCTGTCATTCCGGCGAAAGCCGGAATCCAGTGGATAGTCGCAAAATGTAATCTATTCCAATTTATTGAGAAGTTACTTTGAAATTAGGTAACGCATCTACATCTTTGTGTTTTTCCCAGTTTCTAATTTCTAATTTCACTTAAAGGATTTTCTATATGCAGTTCAAAACCGATTTTCTTATCATAGGTAGTGGGATAGCCGGGCTGAGTCTGGCAATAAAACTCGCCCCGTTGGGACAGGTAACCGTGGTTACGAAGAAGGCCGAATCAGACACGGCTACTAATTTGGCTCAGGGCGGCATAGCCTGTGTCTTTGGTACTGATGATAGCTTTGACCTGCACCAACAGGATACGTTGCGCGCGGGAGACGGTCTGTGTCATGAAGATATTGTTAAAATGATAGTCAGCCAGGGCCCGGACCGTATAAGGGAGTTAGATGGCCTTGGATTAGAATTCAACAGGGACCCACACAATCCTGATGTGCTGGATCTGGGAAGGGAGGGAGAACACTCCCGCCGTCGCATAGTACACGTTGGGGATTTTACCGGACGATCTGTGCAGAAGGTCTTGATGGATAGTGTCGACAGATTGCCTTCTGTTGAGGTCTTTGAAAACTATGTTGTTGTTGACCTCATTACCGAAAGCATGATCAAGGCATATTCGCTCGGCAGCATGGAAAAGGAACGTTGTCTGGGGGCCTATCTGCTGGAAGTAGCGACAGGCAAAATCCACACCTTCCTGGCCCCTATTACAGCACTCGCCATGGGTGGGTGCGGCAAGGTTTACCTGTATACCAGCAATCCTGATGTGGCCACAGGTGCTGGTATAGCTGTGGCGTATCGTGCCGGAGCCAGGATTGCCAATCTGGAATTCGTACAGTTCCATCCCACGTGTCTCTATCATCCTAAGGCCAAAAATTTTCTCATATCAGAAGCGCTCAGGGGAGAGGGTGCCAAGCTCCTGGACCCTGAATACAGACCCTTCATGGGAAAATATGATCCCCAGCAGAAGGAGCTCGCTGGAAGAGATGTAGTCGCTAGGGCCATAGATACTGAATTAAAGAATAGCGGAAAGGATTGTGTATATCTGGATATTAGTCACCGCTCTGCTGATTTCATCCAGGAGCGTTTCC
Organism: uncultured Thermodesulfobacteriaceae bacterium; assembly: GCA_964646435.1. Lineage (GTDB taxonomy): Bacteria > Desulfobacterota > Dissulfuribacteria > Dissulfuribacterales > UBA3076 > UBA3076. The sequence continues at coordinate 7,231 of CAZYEJ010000004.1, read as the reverse complement.
CAAATATCTATAAGACCTGTCTGGGCTTTGGGATAGATATCACAAAGGAGCCAATACCGGTTGTGCCAGCGGCCCACTATATGTGTGGAGGGGTAGTTACTGACAGCTATGGAGAGACAAACCTTGAAGGCCTTTTCGCTTTGGGAGAAACTGCATGTACCGGTCTGCATGGTGCCAATCGGCTTGCGTCAAATTCCCTTCTTGAAGCCCTTGTCATGGCTCACCAGGCTTTTCTAAAGATCAGTGAGATATTCCCTGATTTGAAGGAAAAATCGTTTCCACAAGTGCCTCTATGGGAAACCAGGGGAGCTGTGGATTTAAAAGAAGCGATCCTTATCTCTCACAATTGGGATGTAATTCGACGTCTGATGTGGAATTATGTCGGCATTGTCCGCAGCACAAAAAGACTTAAGCTGGCCGGGCAGCGCCTTTTACCGATTCTTGAAGAGATCCGGCAGCACTACTGGGAATATATCCTCACCCGGGATTTTATAGAACTGAGGAATATCGCACAGGTTGCGGAGCTCATCATTATTGCAGCCAGCCAGCGAAAGGAGAGCAGGGGAGGGCATTTCACCATAGACTATCCCTGCAAAGACGACTGGAACTGGCGTAGAGATACAATTATTCAACGGTTTCGGAAGGAAACGTGAATATAGGCAAACCGCAGCTTTTGGGTCACAGAATCTGGGGATTTGCCATTCTTATTTTGATTCTTATCTTCTGGCTTTGTTGGACCTGGAGGCATGAGCTGTGGTCTCTCTGGGGTAGTCTGTTGCAGGCATTTGAATATAGAGAGTCTGTACGAGCATATGCTCTCTCTCTGGGTCATTTGGCGCCTTTTGCCTATATTGTACTGCAGGCCCTTCAGGTCGTGATATCTCCTATTCCCGGTGAGGCAACGGGTTTTATCGGTGGTTTTCTGTTTGGGAAGTGGATAGGTTTTTTTTACTCAACACTCGGTCTTACCATGGGATCTGCAATTGCCTTTTTTCTGTCTCGTCGATTTAGGCACTTGGTAAGATTATGGCTTCTTCGTTCTCGTTTATACGGCAGGTTTGAGCATCTTGTCGAGCATCAAGGGCTTTTCATCTTCTATATATTGTTCTTGTTTCCTGGATTTCCAAAGGATTTTTTGTGTTATCTTCTGGGTTTAAGCCGAATGCCATGGTTGGCCTTCTTAGTTATAGTTACACTTGGCCGCATGCCCGGAACACTGGTCCTGGCACTACAAGGGGCCAATACATATGATAAAAACATAGAGGGCTTCATAAGTATTTTGTTTTTGACCCTCCTGGTATTGATACCCGGCTTGTACTACCGGGAGAGAATCTATCAGTGGGTGGAGGTACATAGCCTTAAGGAGTGAGTACGCGTTCACAGGGCACCGCATCTGCTTTGTTGTCGGGCATTTGAAGTACAGGAAGTACGTCTGCGTATCCTCCGCTTTGCATCTGCAGCACCCTGTAAACGCTTACAGTTCGGTGTGTTGCGGTAAAACGGGCGTTGTAATCCCGTGAACGGTCACAGGAGTGAGTAAATGCGGCAAATTTTCCTTGATTGTTTCTCCGGAATCAGTGGAGATATGTTTTTAGGGGCCCTGATTGATGCAGGGTGGCCTGAGGAAGAATTAATGTCCCTTCCGGAGAAGCTGGGTCTTGAGGATACAGCAGTTGAGGTCCTGGGAGTTAAAAGGAAAGGCATAAAGGGCATTCAAGTCAAGATCTCCGGACCAGGACCTCATCCACTCAGAAATTTGCAGGATGTGGAGGCAATTCTTGAAAGATCTGACCTGCAACCAGGGATAATTCGGCTTTCCCTGAAGGTATTTAATCTCCTTGCCCAGGTTGAGGCCAAGGTGCATGGTTGCTTATTAGAAGAGGTCCATTTCCATGAAATTGGGGCGGTAGATACATTGGTAGACATTGTAGGGACCATCAGCGGCTTAAACCATTTTTCTGTCGGAAAAATTTACTGCTCACCCATTCCTGTAGCCAGGGGATGGATAGATTGTGAACACGGCAGACTGCCTTTGCCTGCCCCTGCCGCTGCCGAGTTGTTAAAAAATGTACCAATTTATGGGGTGGATGGAGAGTGGGAGCTTGTTACACCAACCGGTGGTGCTTTGATAAATGTGCTGGCGGATCATTTCAGGACCTTTCCCGAAATGAAAGTGGAAAAAATCGGATATGGGGCGGGTTCAAGGAATATTCCTCAATGGGCCAATCTCCTTCGTATCTGGCTGGGTGAAGACCGGTCATCGGAAAAGGAATCAGTTGTAGTGGCGCTAAGGAGTTATATAGATGACATGAACCCCGAGTGGTTTGAGTATCTGATGGAGCGCTTGTTTGGCGCAGGTGCTCTGGACGTTGTAATGTGTCCGATACATATGAAAAAGAATCGTCCAGGTGTTGAGATTACAGTCTTGACCACACCTGGTCATGAACATAGCCTCAGTCAGATACTTTTTGAGGAATCCACTACTTCAGGGATACGTCTGAGTAAGTGTCAGAGGTATATTTTGCCTAGAAGGAATGGCATGGTTCCGACCAACTGGGGTAATGTTCGAGCCAAATTGATCACAAGGCCTGATGGGCGGTCCACAATTTCTCCTGAGTACGAGGACTGCAAAGAAGTGGCACGCCGGTTCAATGTCCCTTTAGGTGCGGTTTATCAGGCTGTGAGCCAGGTGCCGGTTGAAGATTTTATAGATGAAGAAGGATCTGTTGTTCCTCAAGATTAGTAGGTTGGGTTAAGCCGTCGGCTGCAACTAATTTTGTTGGGTTCGCTAATTTTGCAGTGATTTCAGTATTTTGAGGTTCTATTAAGTCAGGCGAACCCAACAAAAGTGATAGCTATAACCGCTTAACCCAACCTACAATTTGTCGTTTAGGGTAGCGAGGTGGATAGCCCTTTTATTTAATTTTGGTTTTTGCAAGTGACTCCTAAAACTTTAAATTTCAAAGATAGATTAGTCCTATTTTTGGCAAGCGGACTATTTCTGGGGTTGATCCCTTTTGCCCCTGGTACATTCGGGAGCCTCCTGGGCATTCCTCTCCATTGGCTCTTCAGTCATCTTCCAATTTCCCTGGGAATATGTTCTCTTGGATTTGTTATCCTGATATCTGTGTGGATCTCAGGCAGGGCAGAGCTTTTACTGGGGCATAAAGATCCATCTCAAATAGTGATAGATGAAGTGGCCGGCATGGCAGTGGCGCTTGTCGGTGTCCCCTTTGAACCCTCTTTGATTATAGTTGCTTTTATGTTTTTTCGTTTTTTTGACATCTGGAAGCCTTTTCCAATAAGATATATAGATAAATCTTTCCCCGGAGGATGGGGTATTGTACTTGATGATGTTGCAGCCGGCGTAATGGCAAATTTGGCATGGAGGTTGTGGGATTTAGAGGTAATTAATCATGCATGGTGAAATTGTAGCTATAGGAGATGAACTTGTATCCGGCAAGGTATTAAATACCACTGCCAGTTTTGCAGCTAATAAGCTCTTTTATGCTGGTTGCCAGGTGACCCGGATTACATCCATTGGTGATGATCCCGATGATATTGAAGAATGTCTGCTGGCAGCAATAAAGAGGTCAGAATACGTTATTGTCACCGGCGGACTTGGCCCGACTACTGATGATATAACAAACGAGGTGACAGCCAAGGCCTTAGGGCGTCCCCTGGTCTTGAATGAGATGATTCTAGAGAAGATCAGGAGGGCGAAACAGCGGTTTGTCAATCCTGTTTTTCTGCCGGAAAAGTTGGCCTGGTTACCTGAAGGTGCTGAAGTCCTGAATCCCGAAGGTCGTGCTGCAGGATATCTCCTGGTCCACCAGGACACCCCTCTTTTTTTTCTGCCTGGAGTGCCTGGGGAGTTGGAAGATCACATGACCCAGAGGGTTATCCCCAAGCTTAGCAAGTTTATTTCCAAAAAAATATATATAAGACAGCAGACCTTCAAAGTCTTTGGCCTGTCGGAGACAGAGATAAACGCCCTTTTTGAAAAGCTGGAATCCAGCCGGGATGGCTTGAGCATTGGTTATTATCCCAACTTCCCCGAAGTTAATGTAACTGCCACTGTAAAGGGCCTGAATCGGGAAAAAGTCACTGAAATTTTTCATATGGCATGTAACACCATAAAACAACTGCTGGACAAACATGTAGTTGCCGTCAATGAAGAAACTCTTGAGGAGATAGTAGGTAGACTTCTGCTGGAAAAAGGTGGTGTTCTTTCCCTTGCGGAGTCCTGTACGGGTGGTCTGGTGAGCCAACGGGTGACCAGCATTCCCGGCAGTTCCGGGTGGTTTGAAAGGGGAGTAATTACCTATAGCAACAAGTCAAAGGAAGATCTCCTTGGGGTCTCCAGCGAGACATTATCCATCTATGGTGCAGTGAGTTCCCAGACTGCCGTGGAAATGGCAGATGGCGTAAAACGCTTGGCCGGTACAGGCTATAGCCTTGCTATTACCGGTATTGCCGGTCCATCCGGAGGTACTACTCAAAAGCCTGTGGGTACAGTCTATATTGCTTTATCAACTCCTGAACGGACAGTAGCCGAGCAATTCCGATTTGCCGGAACAAGACACATGATACAGACATTGGCAGCGGAAACAGCTCTTGATTTGCTGAGACTGTATTTAGTGTCTGAACGAAAAGACCGTTCAGACACAATTTTGAATTCTTAATTTTGAATGTTGAATTAAAAAAGGAAATAACCTTAAAGAGGGTATCCACTTCATTGTCCTTGGGTATATTGTAGGTTGGGTTAAGCCGTCGGTCTGCAACTAATTTTGTTGGGTTCGCTAATTTTGCGGTGATTTCAGTATGTTGAGGTTCTATTAAGTCAGGCGAACCCAACAAAAGTGATGACTATAACCGCTTAACCCAACCTACAATTTGTCGTTTAGGGTAGCGAAGTGGATAGCCCCTTAACCTTAATATATTAATTGTCCCTGACCTAAATTGAGAAAACAAAATTTGGAGTTTTCGTTCAGGCACTAATTAAGTTATGGTACGTATTTTCCTGGCAATAGACCTGCCGGGCACACAGCGTAAGATACTTGAAAAACATCAGGGTCGGTGGAAATCTACCAAGGCGGATGTGAGGTGGATCTATCCGTCCAATATACACCTGACACTCAAATTCCTGGGTGAAATTCAGGAATCAAGTAAGGAGAGCGTGACAACTGCCTGCAAAGAGGTCTGTTGCCTTCACAGGGGTTTTTCTTTGTTTTTAAATGGTACAGGCATTTTTCCGGACCTTAGACGGCCCCGGATACTGTGGATCGGAATCGGAGGTGAAACAGATTTTCTGTGCAAACTGCAAAACAGCATTGAAACAGCCATGGAGGAAAAAGGCTTCCCACGGGAAAACCGTGCCTTTACGCCTCACCTGACTGTAGGACGAGTCCGTTCTCCCCGCAAGCTTTCACGGTTTCTTGAGGTATTTTTAAAGGATAAGATCGTAATTGAGCCTTTTACAGTAGAAGAAGTAATAGTATACAAAAGCCGGCTAACTCCCCGTGGACCTTTATACAGTCCTCTAGCCAGATGCCCTTTAATGTAATTTTCACGGGTGTCCTTATCAAACACTTTCATCAACAATTTCCTGACATTGAGAGATACAAAAGAGTCTCAGTCTATCCTCGAATTGTCTGACTCCAACTGACTGTCAGAAGGAGTCAGGACCACGAAATTTAGGGGACGGAGTTAGTTTAATAATTTAATTGACGTTGATTTAGCGAATTGCTATCATAGCGGCATGCCTCAACACAGACGACTCAATATCCCCTGGTGCGATTTATCATGTCATCACCAGAGGTTTAAATCGCCAAGATATCTTTCTTGATGATTGCGACCGGAATGACTTTCTTGGTCGACTTGAAAAGAATCTTTCTTTGACTGGCTGCAGATGTTATGCATGGGTGCTGATGTCCAACCATGTCCATCTGCTTATCCGCACAAGTAATAGACCCCTTGGGGATCTGATGCGGAAAGTTCTCACCGGTTATGCTATCTCCTTTAACCGTCGGCATGGGCGGCACGGTTATCTCTACCAGAACCGATATAAATCAATACTGTGCCAGGAAGATGAATATCTCCTTGAGCTGGTGCGGTATATCCATCTGAATCCGGTCAGGGCCGGTGTGGTGAAGAGTCTCAGCGAACTTGACCGGTATCGGTGGTCCGGGCACAGTGTTTTGGTTGGTCGCAGGCGAAGGACCTGGCAGGACCGGGGTGAAATACTTTCTCATTTTGGTTTAAAGAAGCGGGAAGCAGTGAAGCGGTATCGAGAGTTCATTGAAGATGGTTTCAATATGGGGAGACGTGAAGATTTGACAGGTGGTGGTCTGAGACGAAGCGCAAGTGGCTTGGAAGGTATATTTGAGTTGAGGAAGGCAAAAGAATATTGGCGTGGGGATGAACGGATATTAGGTGACGGTGATTTCGTCAATGAAGTTTTAAAATTATCTAAAGAGGAGTTGACCCATAAGGAAGAATTGAAAAGGCAAGGCTGGGACCTAAATCGGGTAGTGAATGAAGTTTGCCGTATGCTTTCGGTTGATCCTGATGATTTACACAAGAAAGGCAGGGCCAACGATCTTTCATCTGCCAAGGGTTTGATTTGTTATTTGGGGTACTACCAGCTTGGCATCAACGGGAAAGAATTGGCCCGGTATTTCGGTATATCCCGGCCTTCAGTCTCGCAGGCCATCAAGCGAGGTGAAAAATTTGCAAAAGAGAATTATGTTAAACTATTAAGCTAACTCCGTCCCTTAGATCCAGTCCCCCAGATCCTCCCGTCCCCCAGATCCTTGTATGTTCAAAGTTAAGACAAATTGCTATCTTTTTTTCGGTAAAACTATCATCATGTCGGATGAGAAGGATTAAGCCTTGGGCTTCGATCCCGTCGCTAAGTTTCTTCCTTCCGCCAGGTTTTTTTATTTATTGTACCCTTTTGCTTTTTAATTATGTTTTGTAAGCTTTTTCAGCAGGTTATCTGTATCATTAGTAACTTCTCAATAACTCAGGGTAAGATGTCTGGATTCCCGCCTTCACGGGAATGACGTTTGGGTGTGAGCGCCTGTCATTCCGGCAAAAGCCGGAATTCATTGGATAGTCGCAAAATATGATTTACCCAGATTTATTGAGAAGGTATTATCATTGGCCTTACAGTTCTTCAACGCTCATCAAAACTAACCCATCTGTGCTCATTTAAATTAACCCATCA
>CAZYEJ010000003.1:20209-79219 GCA_964646435.1 uncultured Thermodesulfobacteriaceae bacterium | reverse complement strand
AAAACGAAGAAAAAGAAAACGGTTACATGCAAGAACCTAACCGGAAATTACTGATTCATGCCAACGAAAAAGGCCTTTCATCACAATCTTAATTCCCATGGGCTTATGTACATCGCCGTTCTCGTCGAACGTCATCGTTCCAGAAACGCCCGGATAGTCCTTCAGCATGGTGAGGCCTTTTTGAATGTTTTCGCCAGCGGGCCCACCTGACAACTCCATAGCCTTCGCAATCATCTTTGCAGCGTCATAACCTACGTCAGCTGTAATGCCCGGTTCTTTCCCATATTTCTTCTGGAAAGCCTCTTTGAATAGTGTGACGTACTGCCCACCGGGGTCTTTTGGGTAAGGGAACATCAAGCCTTCGGCAGCATCTCCAGCAGTTTGAATTAGTTGAGGATCTTGCATGGCCACAGTTCCTATCAGCGGCAAGTTCAACCCCAGTTCCTTGGCTTGTTTGAGAGCTATTGGAATCTCCTTGGGATAACCAACCACATAGAGGCCGTCGGGTTTGCTGGCCTGAATCTTTGTCAATTGTGTCCTTATATTCGTAGCGCTCTGCGCAAAACTCTCCGAAGTAGGGATGTTACCTCCACGCTCCACCAAGCGCGATCTGAATACCTGCTCGAGGCCTTTTCCGTATTCGTTGTTTATGTACAGGATGGCAACTGAACGAAAACCGAGCGTGTCAAAGGCATAGTCAGCAGATACTTCGCCTTCGTGGGCATCGGAATTCCAAACACGGAAGATGTATGCACCAGCTTCGGAAATCTTGGGAGCAGTTGCTCCAGTTGCCACAACAACAACATGGTCCTTCTGAGCAATGGGTGCCATGGCAAGTGTCACACCGCTCACGCTGTCATCGATGATTACGTTGACTTTGTCTACGGTGGTCAATTTGCGATAGGCTGTCACCCCCTCTTTGGCTAAACCTTTTGTGTCCTCGTAGACGACAACAAGTTTGCGACCCAGAACTCCACCCGATGCGTTAATCTCTTCGACGGCAAGATCGATGCCCTCCTGGGTGTTCTTGCCCCAGACTGCGGCGTCGCCACTGAGGGGCAATGTGGCACCTATCGTAATCACACTCTTGTCTGGAGACTTGCTTGTCCAAATAACCGCAATGATCGCCACAACGACAACCACGGCTGCAACACCGATCCATGTTTTCTTATTCATGGCGACATCTCTCCTTCCAAAAGAGTAGTTCTATTCTTTTTTATCAAGTCCCTCACGCAACTCCTCAGTCCGTCGTATCGCAAGCAGGGACCATGTGAATGGAGGCGTTAGCTCTGAAAAAAGTAAATCAAATTGTTCGCAGACGAACGTTCTCTCGTCCACCATCCTCACTCTCAAGCTAAATAAATGCACATTACCCTAAAATTATCACCACATTTGAGATGCCAGATTTCCGCTGACAACCTATTCTAAACTCTAACCCTTTCTCTAATCCTCACCCTCTGGCGGACAAGATTATAAAGGCCGATATCTTCACCATCAAACGAAAATGTCACAACAAGCGCGTATGACTGAGTGTCTAGTCCCTCCGGATGAGGAAATTGCTCTTTTGCCGTCACCAGAATAGTGAGGTTTGGCTCATCCATATTATCAGGCACCTTGAAAAGATCTTTACCGCCTCTCGGCCCTTTTTGCCATGTCCTAAGTTGAACCGTTGACGTTTGAAGGACCTGATAGCCTGGAGTAAAATTGGTCTTCGCACTCGATGGGACTGATGGCAAATCCAAATCTTCCCCTCTCTCTTTTGCCCGCCGGAAATTCTCCACCTGCTCTGATGTCAGTCCTCTGTACACCTCAAAAAACATCCTCGTTGCAATATAATCTTTTCTGCTTAACCGAATCGGAGGATCATAGGCCAGACTGATGGCAATTTTCTTATGTCCGGAGCTTTGGAGAAAGTCTGGCGGGATACGGATAGAATAGATGTGAAATGATCTTAGGGGAAGAACATCTTCTGCAAATAAAGTGACGCGGTTCCGATGGGACCAGCAAATGTCATCCTGAGGTTCCCCAAAACCCACTAACCGGAGTAAATATTCTCCTTTGCGAGGCATTTCGCGGTTATCGTGAATATCTTGTGAATTCCGAAGCCACTCCCTAATATTTTCAGGCACACTTGCCGAGTTAGCCATCATAGCCCTGATCAGATTCGCTGAAGGATTATCCTCCAACTGATGTTTTAGAGCATGTTCAATTAGGGCTGCTATATGTGTTACATGGGGCGCTGCCAAGCTGGTACCGAGAAGGCCCTGAACCATCGGCCATCTTGGAGAGAATTTCGCAGTGTCGGTTCCCCAAGATTTGGGTCCTTGGGTACCCACACTTTATCGCCACCTGGAATCTGTTGAAGCGCATAATTCCCACCATAGGAAACAAAATCAGGCTTTATGGCCTTGGCTACACCAAAGCCTGTTCTGGTAAATACCGATGGAGCTTTTCTCGGAGAAACGGCTAAGCGGGGCATTGCATTACCGCCACTATTGTATGGGTCCTCTCTCCTTGCGACTGATCCCACTGACAAGCAAACAGCAGCAGTTCCGGGGGCTATAAGGCGATGCTCTGGATTTAACAACTGATTCCGCGCTGACTCTCGTATTTCTTCCCTTGAATTTCCATTAGGGATTTCAGGATCGCAGACATTCCCTGCGCTTACCACGATAATGATGTCCAATTCGCGTGACAGATTATCCAGCATCTCAGCCCATGGAAATTGCCTCCCGCCGGCATAGACTTGATCACTGTCACCAATGGATAGATTGAACACGCGGCATCCCCGTTCCTCATAAAAATATCTTATCGCTTCTTCTAATATTGATTCGGGCCGAACCTCTTCAGGAAAAACCGGGGTATTCCAAACCGGATCATTTCTCAACACCTTTGCGCTACAAATACGGACTTTCGGTATCCAATCATGTCCTGCCATGGCCTGTGCCACATCGCCGTAAACCACAATACCCGCGATCCCAGTCCCGTGTCCGTTTAAATCACCCTCACTTTCCTCTACTGCCCCAAAATCATTTTCCTCTAAGACCATACCCTTACGCAAGAGAGGATGTCCTGAAAAAACGCCGGAATCCACTATGCAAGCCATGGGGACATCTTCACCTTCTAAGGTAGGTTCTATATCCGGAGGAGGATCGAAAAGATCGAACGCCTCTTCTGGCAGAGGTTCGACCGGAAGGTCAATTGTCGCCACAAAATCAAGCTGGAGCAACTGTTCAAGTATTTGAGCGTTTATTTCAGCCTTGCCGAGAAGCAGACTGGGAATGCAGAATAAATCACCTACAAGATGCCCATGGGTCTTGGTGAGTACGGACCGGATCATCTGCTCAGTCTCTCGATAACCTTCCGCCGTACCATCATACCAGAGATCCAAATCTACATAGAATCGATCTCTTGCCGGAGTGCCTTTTCGTTTAAGCCTGGGTCCCTTTCGGTCCTCCGGGCCAAGTCGCGCAACTCGGTTCAGGGCATCAAAGAGGTCCCTCCTCTGGGCATAGGTCAGCAGTGCTTTTTCTCGGCTCTCCGCCCGATATAGTTGAAGCTCCTTCTCAAAAGCGTTCAGGGATTCACTGGTAAGAAACTGGATAAGTAAGCGGTAGCGGTCAGCACCATCAACCGTGTCTTGTAATTCTTCGACAACTGCAATTTTAAAGCTTCTGATCAACAACTCCCGCTGGTTGACATCTAAAACCTCAAACTCAAGCACCCTCAACCGATCCGGTGTAATTCCCAGTTGGTCACGCGTTTGCGCGATATCCCGGACAGTTTGATCCATCTCTCCACTGATTTTATCTCCGTGAGCAAGCCGGTCATCTCTTGGGCGAACCCGTGGGGCGCCCGGGAATGCACGTCCGCGCAAAGGTCTTTCAACCTCTTCCCTTTGAAATGGTATATGAGGAAGTCGTTCCTGATTAGCCATCTTTTATTCGATATCCACTTTGGGATGCACGTCCTCAGAGACACGATTCAATATTTCTTGCCGGCGCTTTTGGCGTTGAATCGCCCGCTCAATATCCTTTTCTTGGCAAGTATTCCTACCTTCCATGACGCAAGTTTTGAGAACATTGAGACATACCCGTTCCACTTCTCCATGGGACATATTCAACAATTCCTTTGCTTTCTGGACCAACAGTTTTTTCGAAACCCCCAAACGTGATAAATGCCGATGCATCAAATCAGTAATTTGTTCGAGGTCAGGTTTTTCAAAGCGAAGGACTTCATCAAAACGTCGCCACAAGGCGTAATCAAGTGATCGTTCAAAGTTTGTAGCCGCGATGATCAAAGATTTACCCGTGAAGTTGTCCAATAGTTGGAGAAAAGAGTTGACAACCCTTCTGATTTCGCCATGTTCAGAGATATCATCCCTGGAACGACCGATGGCATCAAATTCATCGAAAAATAATACCCAAGTCCCATTTGAGGCATAATCAAAAACCTTACGGATATTAGCCGATGTCTCTCCAAGCAGAGAAGAAACAACCGAATCAAATCGGACATACAAAAGAGGCAGACCAAGATCTCCTGCGATTGCCTCAGCAGTGACCGTTTTGCCGCAGCCAGGAGGTCCACAAAACAGTAATTTATGATTTGGGGTTAATCCGTTTGCCTGTAAAACGTCCCATTCCCTAAACTCCTGAATAGTAGTTTTTATGGCTGAAACCTGTTTGTCGGTGAGAACGAGGTCCCGTAAGTATCGGTCTGGACGTTTTATTTCTATGAGAGGGGTTCTTCTATCGGGATCCCGAGGAGGGGGCTGGTAATGGGCCAACCTAGAAGGTGTTTGTTTTGCGAAACTATTATTTAAGATCCGGTTAAGTTCTTCCGCCAGAATACCATGGTTTTTTTTACGTTCTTCTTCGATAATGGCCTGCGCAGCATCCATGAAGCCAGAAGGATCATTTGCCTTTTGACAACGAAATAATCTCTTTATTAGATCTGCTCGGGCCATGGACTAACCAAATTGAATCGATGCAATTTAAGTATCGAGTTACGTTATGTTTAAAATTGAAAATCTTAGTTTATTCTTAATCCAAAACAAGTCCCCCGGTCAACAGCAAACCACCAAACCGCGGGTGGATGAGGGACAGAAATTGGGGGACGTTCTGGACTAAGTGGACTTTTGTCTATCACGCCGGCTAAAGGATTTGGCAACTGCAGAGGGTGATATACCCAGTTGACGGCCTGTCTCAGTTAGCGAAGAGAAAAAAAGGGACAGCAACTGTGTTTTGAATGTCAAGCCTATCCAGAAGGCTCAGAATTCCAGGCAGCGCTGTCCCTGACCATAGCGTTGAGGATAATCAGAAGCTTTCGCAGAAAATATTCGAACTGGGACTTCATACTATAGTCTGTAGATTTATAGTCTGCATTCGAACACAAATCGATGTTCGATGAAGAAAAACACTTCAAAAGGCTCGGAAGACAGGCCTATTACCAAGTCGTTTGGCCAGGTTCTCCAGCAACTTCGCCGAGACTGAGAACTTTCTCAAGAAGAACTTGGGTTTGCCAGCGGGTATCACCGCACATACATAAGTCTGCTTGAACGGGGACAGAAAAGCCCGTCTCTTCGTACCATCTTTGAATTAGCCAAGGCGTTAAAGGTGGAGCCGTCCGAGATGATTGAGCGAGTTCAGTCTCTTGCCACCTATCATTCCAAAAACAGGCATAAGATTAACTCAGTTTAGCATGAAAATCGTCCGAATAGAGCCAATAATCGATGCCGGGGCATTCTCCCACTCTCATGAATGGAGAGAGATCGAGGGACACATCGTCCAGGCAATCAAGTCGGTCGAATGGCCTCCGGGGTCTGGTTCTTTTACGCTCTACGATGAACCTGGCAAAAAACGCGCTGTTTCTGAATGAACTTAAAGGCCTTTCCCCTGGAATCCACCCCCATCGTTGAATTTATTGGTTTAATGTGTATCCCAAAACCGGCGTCAAGTCGAGAATTTTGATTAGGAAGTGAATCTCAAGGTTTGGGTTTCGCTTTTCAGTTCACTTAATAGAAGAGGCCAAAATCCAGGAGGCAGGGTTGTGGTTGTTGCCCTTTGCCCTTTGTGGTTTTTGCTCAGCAAAGGAAGGAGGGATGTTTTACATCAAGGCCGAGATATCTCTCCTCGCCGTCTTTTCCATTACGTTCCAACGCGCGGCCACATCAAAGGATTGCGTCAAGGACTGCACACCGGATTGGGCCGCTAAGCTCACTGACATACCGGCCGGTCAGATCAAAAAGACGACAAATTCGGTAATTACGATAACCCAGGTCCGTACGTCAGGCTAGTCCAAAAAAATAGGCCTTGGAAAACGCAATCAAGAAGACTACATTAGATTACATAAGTTTAATAGGAGGTCTCAGGATGCAACTAACCGTTCGGATGCCCGATGAATACCAAAGTAAGCTTGCTGAGCTGACCAGAGAGATGGGATTAAAGCGATCGGATATAGTCCGCATGGCATTAAGGCAATTCATTGAAGAAAATCTCAAGCGCAAACCAATAACTCCTTTTGAGAAGGTCAGCAATCTTCTCGGAACAGCAGAAAGCGGCATTAAGGATCTTGGGCAGCGTCACCGCGATTATCTCATTGAAAAAATACGAAAGGCTTCCTAGTGCAAGTCCTGATGGATACAGGTCCGTGGGTGGCCTTGATTGACCGTAGCGAGACCAGGCATGGTGAATGTGTTAAGTGGTTGAGGCAATTCGAAGGTGAACTTTTTACCTCGGAAGCGGTATTAACTGAGGTTCTTTATCTGCTAAATTTTTCTTCCCATGCTCAGTCTGCTGCCCTGGATTTTGTCCTGAGTGGGGCTATAACCCTCGTTCCTTCCAGTGTTGAAAGTCTGAAGAGGATAAAAAAGTTGATGCAGAAGTATTATGACCTCCCAATGGACTTTGCGGATGCCACCATAGTATGTCTTGCTCAGGATTTAGCTATTCAGCGTGTTGCAACCTTTGACAAAAAGGATTTCAGTATTTACCGTCTGCAAAGAAAACGACCTTTCATTATTTTCCCGTGACCATACCTTTGCAAACAGTTCAATTTAGGTCAAACTGAAGGTAACAAGGCAACCATGTTGCTGAACGGAACTTAATACGTCTCATAAGGGAATCGGTAATAAATAACTTACCCAAGAGGATCTGATTTCCTTGAGTAGCCCGAGGTTATTGGCCACAAGGAATAGATCCAGCGGCCCAATTACTTCAAAACCAGCAATTATGGCACTTTTTCTGGCCTTCTTCTCATCCAATAATACCAGGTCGGCTTTCATCTGAGCAGCAGTTGATGTTTTAAGTGGTCCTCTGTGTAAATGTAAGTGAGACACCTACCCCTTGAGAAATCAGTGTAGGGCGGGTAGGAAAATTCACATCATGAAACATCAAGGAAAAATCCAGAGCATTTTTACCCACAAGGCTCCCCAGCGTGAGAGACGATGCCATCAGACCTGACCCTGTGATCTAGGGGACGCCTTTTCCCTGGGATCCACCCCATCGTTGAATTTATTAGTTTAATATGTATCCCAAAGCTGACGTCAAGTCGAGAACTTTGATTGGGAATTGAAAAATGGCAGGCAACAAATTGGCGAAGTCGTTGAGCGAGTATGCGAAGAAGAAAATATCAATTCACATGAGTTGCGGACTGGTAGCCGTCGAAAGCGCATTTCTCGGGTTAGGGCACAGATAGTACATCAATTGGCAAATAATTTTGTCAGTCAGTATTTCGAAAAAGGAAAATCAAATAGGCTTTAAAGACGACTGCCAATCTTGCCGATGACTGAATTGTGCGGCTATCATTCGGGATTGCTGTGGGTGAATTTTACCAATGTACCTGAATTAGGTTCAATCCGACCAAACCAAAATAGACCCACAATAGAGGAGGCAGTTATGCAATTGATTGAATGGGAAGTAAATGAAGATGGCTATGAAGGGGAGAGCCAATGGAAGTCAACATCTCAAATTTAACCTGGGACCAGTTCATCTACCCAAGAGGAGGAAAAAGCGAGAAAACCATTAATGCCTATATTGAAGCGCTTGCGATCGGCGCGCAATTTCCACCAATCAATATTCAAAAGGTCTTTAACTATTCATATGGCAATGAAACAACCGAAGCGACTATAATTCTGGATGGTATCCACCGCTGGTCTGCGTTTAAGGAAAGTGGAATCAAAAAAATTGCGGCTGTTGAATGGAAGGAGAAGCCACTTGATTACGAGAAAGACAAAGTGGCGTTTCTACTTGAAGGGGCGGAATGTAACATCAGGCATGGCGATCGTTGCCCGGCAGAAAACAAGCAGAAATACCATTATCCTTCGTTTGAGCCGCCTTGGATGGACTCAGGGAAAAATCTCAGACACAGTGGGGATAAAGCAACAAAGAATTTCTCAAATTACCAATAATACCAATTTTGGTAATATCGATAATCTCCTCTCCCAGGGCCGCAGAATGGAATACATCGCCAGGCATTATAACATGGATCTTCCACTTGCTTGGGCATTACGGCTGGAAGGAAAAACTGATCAGGAAAAATTCAAAGAGCTTGGCTGGGGCCTGCGCACATGGGATCAATGGAATTTCAACGAATGTGATGAACGATTCGGAGATGATTGGCCCGGGAGAATACCGGCGCAGCTCGTTGCACACACACTGTTCTATTTCACAAAACCCGGTGATTTTGTTCTCGACCCGATGGCCGGCGGCGGTGTTGTCTCTGATGTATGCATGCTCTTTGAGCGGAAATGTCAAGCCTTTGACATCGCCACAAGAGATAACCGGCCGGAGATCCAATACCACCACCGGGACTCCCAAGATAATAACTGGCCAATAACCGGAAAAGCCGATCTGATATTCTTTGACCCGCCATACTACATAAAAGAGAAAAGGCATACGGAGAAAAAACGAGGGAAGAAGCCCTCTCAATCTCATCATACTCCAAAGAGAGCTACGAAAAATTCATTGAAAGCTTTTGCATCCTTGCCCACAAGAACACCGGAGAAACGACCAGGATAGCCTTCCTGAATGCTGATTGACGCGATTTTGAATCCACATCCACTTGCCCCCCTTCCATGAAATCAAACAGCGTTGGATGGGCTGGGTTGCTTATTCTGATGCCGGATGTTTCCGGCAGGCCAACATCATTTTGATTTCTCCATACGAGTAGTCATCTCCCAGGGCACTTTTTACTTCACTGAGGGAATTATTGTGATCTGTAGCAAGCTCCTTTTCAATGGCCTGTTGTTTTTCAGATGAAAGCAGCTTATTGATATCTAATTCGCCTTTTTCCACAAAAAAACTCAGATGCCCTTCAATGGTAGACTGTACCAAGCCTCTTTCTTGTGCAATCCGGGCAATCGTTAATCCATTATTAAACATGTCTAAACTTGTCTGTTTCGTGCCGAAAGGTGGAGCCGCATCTTTTGCCGGGGTATTTTCTTTAGGAAGTTTTTTTGGCTCCGGCAGTACAACCTTCTCTATCCCGTGTTTTTTGCGATAGGCCAAAACCAGTCTCAAAAGTTCTTCACCATATTTCTCAATGGTTTTCTTGCCGACTCCATTTATTTTTCTTAGATCAGCAGCATTGTCAGGCAGGCATACCACAATCTGGATCAATATCCGTTGGTGTAAAACCTGAAAACAGGCAACATCTTCCTCCTTGGCCTTGCTGGAACGCCAGTCCTTCAGGGTCTGGAATAGCTCAGGATGGGCAACGTCCGATTCGGTGTATGCCAGGGACCGGCGCTTTTTTTCTTTTTTAGGGGTAAAGTCAATTTCAGCGGCTGAAACAGCACGCAGGAGACTTGACGGTGTAAATCCTTTTTCACAGCATTGTACTCCAGCTACCTTTACGGCAATTTCTTTTTTAAGATTACTCAGGGCATTCCCAATTTTTTTGCGAAGTTCGGTATTGTCTGTTTCGACATGCAATTTTTTCACTGACTCATCAAAAATTTCGGTAAATTTTTCCTGAAACCATGCTGACGCCTTGCCGATCCGTTCCAAAATAATTGCATCTGACTCGGGCAGGCCGCCATCCGTAAAAATTGTGCGTAATTGCCGCTTAAAATTTTCACTGACAACAAAAATATCTTCCGCAGCCTTTTTCTCCAGTTGTCGGATATCTTCAACGCCTGAAACTTGAACTACTCCGGCATTACCCAGCAAAAGCCGGGCAAGATAATTGAGATGGTTGTGCAATAGTGAAAAATCGAAACAATCAAGCAACAACTGCTGCTGGTAGCTAATTTTGGCTGCCTGAAGCCGGCTTCCGGAGGGCGGATTTTGGTGAGCGTCTTCGTCAAAGCACATTATTGCTTTGTCCGTTTTTATTCCCCGGGATGAGATGGGAGAGCTCAGCACCATGCCCTCTATGGTCTTACAACGGCTTAAGGCCACGTAAATCTGACCATGGGCAAAAGCTGCCTTGGCATCAATAATGGCCCTTTCAAAAGTCAGCCCCTGACTCTTGTGTATGGTGATGGCCCATGCGAGTTTCAGGGGGTATTGCTTGAATTTGCCGATTATATCCTCTTCAATTTCTTTATTTTCTTCGTTCAGTGTGTATTTGATATTTTCCCAAATGATTGGTTCAACCACGATTTCCTGGTGATCGCTGGGGCAGATAACGCTGATTTTTTTGTTCGAGATTTTGGTTATTTTGCCGATTTTACCATTGTAATAGAGTTTTTCAGCAGAGGGATCATTGCGCACAAACATCACTTGTGCCCCCTCTTTAAGCAGAAGAGTGGCCAGGGTCGGGTAGATATGTTCAGGAAAATCTCCGGAAATCTCAGCTTTGAAACGGTGTTCTTTTTTGGACAGGGCCTGAAGTCTGGTCTGATTGATGGATTCTGCGCTGCGGTTGTGGGTACTTAGTGTAATATAGCCCTGATCTTCGCCCGGTGTAAAATCCTGGATGTAACGCCGGTTAAGATCCGCTATAGATGATTCATCAAGCCGGTTGTCACGTACCCGATTCAGGAGCTTGATAAAACCGGCGTCTGACTGGCGATAAATATGCTTCAGTTCAACAGTAAGCAGTTCAGTAAGACCAAGCGCCTTGCTGCTGAAAAAATAAACCGTCTCATAATGTTGCTGTAAAAGGTGCCATTCATCGTGCTTTGCCACCGGAGAGAGCTGATGCAGGTCGCCGATCATAAGCAACTGCACCCCGCCAAATGGCTGATTATTACGGCGATGGCGGCGCAGCACGGCATCCACCGCGTCGAGTAAATCGGCTCGTACCATACTTATTTCGTCAATCACCAACAAATCAAGGCTTTGTATAATCCGCTTTTTTTCTTTGCTGAACCTGAACTGGCGCTGCTTATTGCGCTCATATGTCTCGCTGCCCGGTACAAACGGGCCAAAAGGAAGCTGAAAAAAAGAATGGAGTGTTACCCCGCCGGCGTTGATAGCCGCAACACCGGTTGGAGCGGTGATAATCATCCGCTTCGCCGTGTTCTTATACAGATTATGGAGAAAGGTTGTCTTGCCGGTGCCCGCTTTACCCGTCAGAAAAATATTGCAGCCGGTGTACTGAACAAAATCGTTGGCGAGTTGCAATTCATGGTTTGTGGGGGACATAGATTTCCTTCTGTTTCATTACTTTGTGTAAACGTTTACAGTTCGGTAGTTTGTGGTAAAGCGGGCGTTGTAACCCCATGAACGGTTACCTTATATGAAATATCCAGGTCTAGTTCTTTACGAAAATTTTAGGGATGTCCGTCTATTATTCGCCAACATAACATTACTATACCTGCGGTTTTGCTCAATCAGATCGACTAAATCTATAGCAAATCCGGGCGCAAATTCTACCAATTTATTTTTGCCAGGGCCCTTAGTACTTTTAATAATCAGGCCAGTGCCCGTATAACCTCGCCCATAAAAGCAGGGATGTCCGAAGGTTGGCGAGAGGTTATGATATTGCCATCTACCACTACCTCCGAGTCCTCGTATAGCACGCCCGCGGCCTCCAGTTCTCTTGCTACACTTCTATAACAGGTGGCCCGTAGCCCGACCAAGACCCCTGCCGACACTAGAATCTGGGGGCCGTGACAGATAGCGGCCACAGGCCGTCCTTTGTCCACAAACGCCCTCACAATGTCCTGGACTTGCGGAATCGAGCGAAGCGTCTCAGGTGGCGCCTTACCACCGGGCAGAAGAAGCAATCTAAAACCGTCAAATTGCACGTCGTCCAGAGCCAGGTTGGCAGTCACTGTATAACCCCGCTTCCCCTTTATCTGGCCCCATTCCGGCGCGGCTATGTCCACCTGATAGCCTGCCTCTTTAAGCCGGTACATAGGACATAGGAGTTCACTGTCTTCAAATTTATCCGCACTCAAGATAAGTACCCTCATTTTAACACCTCCTGGTCAGTTTGAACCTAAGTTGAGCGGTTAGCCATTAGCGTTTAGCTTTGAAAAGTGGTTCCTAATTTTGTAATAGCAAAATATCTTGTAATCATTAAACTAATAGATAACCGCTAATCGCTCAATTTAAGTTATAGCACATGATTACACTGCGAAAATCCTGAAACAGAATTCCGCTCAAAAAGCCCGAGATGCAAAACGCGAAATTTTCCAGGCATGAACACAGCATATCGGCTGCTGAGGCTGGGAAAGCGCTAGAGCGCATGAAAAAACCTACATTAAGAAATGTTGAATCAACAAGTAGTTAGCTATGTTTTTGTCTGTGTAGGTTTGTCTGTGTGTGTGTGTGTCGAGCGAGCGTAGCGAGCGGGTGGCAAAATTCTCAGGTACGATAATCCGCATTTATTCGCACGTAATCGGTTGAAAAATCGCTGGTCAGAATACGGGCCTCTTCTTGCCCAAGACCCAAGTCCAAGACAACTGTGAATTCTCCGGCAGCCATGGCCTGCTTGGCCAAATCCTCAGCCTCTTTGCCGACGCCCATACCCATTCTCACGATTTCGATGTCATCAAAGGACAAACTGATGAGCCCCTGATCCAGAGGGAAACCCGCACGGCCTGCTGCGGCAAGAATTCGACCCCAGTTAGGGTCTTCGCCGAAAAAGGCCGTCTTCACGAGTGGAGATTCAGCAACAGTCCGGGCTATCCTGTCTGCCTCTTCTCCGGTCCTTGCTCCTTTTACAACCAAGGTTACACATTTGGTAACACCTTCGCCATCCACAACAATCTGCCGAGCCAGGTCTTGTAGCAGCTCTTTGAGTACATATTCAAAGGGCTCTCCGTAATAAACTTCGCTAATCTCTTTATTTCCGGCAAGACCGTTAGCAAGGGCCAGGACTGTGTCATTCGTGCTGGTATCCCCGTCTATGGTAATCCGGTTAAACGTGTCTGATACGGTCCTTTCAAGTGCGCCCTGCCACCAGGCCGGATCCACCTTTGCGTCTGACAGGACAAAGGAGAGCATTGTGGCCTGTGGTGGACCAATGTTCGGCCCTATCATTCCAGCGCCCTTTGCCATGCCGGCAACAGTCACCTCTACACCACCGACATCAATGTGCCTGATGACTGTCTTCCGAACCGTGTCCGTAGTGAGAATGGCGTCTGCCACAGCCTCCAGCCCATTTTCAGAAAGGCCCCTCACAAGTTCCGGTACGACATCTGTTATCCGTCCCATGGGAAGAGGTTGGCCGATCACGCCGGTTGACGAGACCATCACATCCTCAGGGGTTGTACCCATTTCCTTGGCTACGAGAGAGCAGATCTCGTGGACATCGGCTATACCATCGTTGCCTGTACAGGCATTTGCATTGCCGCTGTTCACCACAACAGCCCTGGCATAAGGCATGCCCCTGCTGAGACGATCAAGCCCTGCGAGGACCGGGGCTGCCTTTACCTCGTTTCTGGTAAACACGGCTGCCAACACCGCGGGGTCATCAGAGGCTATCAGACCCAGGTCAAGGCGTCCCTGATACTTGATGTTGGCTGAAACGGCCGAACCCTTAAAACCAGGGACCAATAAATTCATTTCCTTCCGCAACATTTCTTATATTTTTTCCCGCTGCCACAGGGACACGGGTCATTACGACCTACTTTCTGCCCCTTGCGCTTAACAGTCTTTGGCTTGTCATCGCCATCTCCACGGCCATAGCTCATGCTCTGCTGTTGTTTCCTGCGCCGTGTTTCCAGTTCTTCAGTTTTTCTTTCCCGCATGGGACGAATCCGGAGCAGGAGGCTTATAGCCTCTTCTCTGAAGCGCTGGATCATGGCCAGAAACATGTCATAACCCTCGCGCCTGTACTCCTGAAGCGGGTCTTTTTGGCCATAGCCTACCAGCCCTATACCCTCTCTTAAGTGGTCCATATTGAGGAGATGATCCTTCCACAAGTTGTCCAGGGTCTGGAGAACTATGAACCTCTCCACCCGGACCATTTCTTCATCGCCGAACAGAATCGCCTGGTTCTCATAGGCATGTCTTGCGGCCTCGGCTATTTTTTCTTCCAGTGCCGCCTGATCAAGATCCTCTCTTTCTTCCTTGGGAATATCCAGACGAACAGAAAACCGGCCGAGCAGACGTTCCTCCAGGGCCTTCCAGTCCCATTCTTCCGAAAACCCTTTTTCATCCGTATAGGTATCCACCAACTCTGCCGTTATATCATCAATAAAACCGTAGAGCTCCTCCCGCATATCCTCGCCGGCAAGTATCTGCTTCCGCTGGCTGTAAATCACCTCTCTCTGCTTGTTCATTACGTCATCGTAATCAAGTAGATGCTTTCTGATCTCAAAGTTGTGGGCCTCAACTTTCCGTTGGGCGTTCTCTATAGCCTTGCTCAGCATGGAGTGTTCAATAGGCTCTCCTTCATTCATACCAAGCTTGTCCATGATCCCGGAGATGCGGTCTGATCCGAAGATACGCAGCAGGTCGTCCTCCAGGGACAGATAAAACCTGGAAGAGCCAAGGTCGCCCTGGCGGCCGGACCTACCTCTGAGCTGGTTATCTATCCGTCTTGACTCGTGGCGCTCGATACTGAGGATATGCAGCCCGCCCATATCGGCCACGCCCTCGCCCAAGACTATGTCCGTCCCCCGTCCTGCCATATTGGTGGCAATGGTAATCCTGCCCCTTTCCCCGGCATGGGCTATGATTTCCGCCTCCCTCTCGTGATGCTTTGCGTTCAGGACTTCATGCTTAACTCCTTGGCACTTCAACATTTTTGAAAGCCGTTCGGAATTATTCACACTGGAGCTACCCACCAGGACAGGCCGGCCTTGATCATGAAGGGATTTAATTTCCCTGGTTGCAGCTTCGAATTTTTCGCTCTCTGTCCTGAAGACCACATCCGGATAGTCCTTGCGAATCATATCCATGTGGGTGGGGATTACCACTACATCCAGGTTGTAAATCTTCAGGAATTCCGCTGCCTCTGTCTCGGCAGTACCCGTCATGCCTGCGAGCTTTTCATACATACGGAAAAAGTTCTGGAAGGTTATGGAAGCCAGGGTCTGGTTTTCACTCTCTATTTTTACGCCTTCTTTGGCCTCAAGGGCTTGGTGCAGCCCATCACTGTAACGTCTTCCCGGCATAATGCGGCCCGTGAACTCGTCAACTATCACTACTTGACCGTCTTTGACCAGATAATCTACATCCCTCTTGAACAGGACATGGGCCTTAAGGGCCTGCTGCACATGGTGAAGGAGCTCGGCCTGGGCGGGATCATAGAGGTTTTTCACTCCCAGGAGCTTTTCGCAATTTTCCACACCCTCTTCAGTCAGACTGACAGCCCTGGCCTTTTCATCCACTGTAAAATCAGTTTCCCTATTCAGGTGCGGGCTGATTTGATTGACCCTGTAATAAAGATCCGTAGACTCTTCGGATGGACCGGATATGATGAGTGGGGTCCGTGCCTCATCAATGAGAATGCTGTCCACTTCGTCTACGATGGCATAATGAAATTCCCGTTGGACCATGTCCTCCAAGGAGTACTTCATGTTGTCTCTAAGGTAGTCGAATCCGAACTCGTTATTGGTGCCATAGGTCACATCGGCCCCATAGGCTGCCTTGCTCTCTGTATCCTGAAGGCCATGGACTATTACCCCAATATCCAGACCAAGAAAGCGATATACCTGTCCCATCCACTCCGAGTCACGGGTTGCCAGATAGTCATTGACAGTAACCACATGGACCCCGCGACCGGTAAGTGCATTCAGATAAACCGGCATTGTGGCCACTAAAGTCTTTCCCTCACCGGTCTTCATCTCGGCGATTTTGCCCTGATGCAGCACAATCCCGCCCATGAGCTGTACGTCAAAGGGCCTGAGCCCCAGCACCCTGAAAGCTGTCTCCCGTGTAACGGCAAAGGCCTCCGGGAGCAATTCATCCAGAGACTCTCCCCGTTCAAGCCGTTCCTTGAACTCAGGGGTCTTTGCCTTGAGTTCCGCGTCAGACAGGGCCTTTATCTCTGGCTCAAGGGAATTTATACGATCTACAAGGGGCTGTAGCTTCTTGACCTCCCTGTCGTGTCTGGTGCCGAACACCTTTGCAACTAAATCTATAAACATATAATCAAAGCTCCATCAGCAGTGCTATTTCGTCACAATCCGGAAATTTTGGACAATTTATACAGTCTGCCCAGATTTTTTGGGGAAGTGAACTCTTGTCCACCAATCTGAACCCCAATTTCTTGAAAAATTCTGATTGGTACGTAAGGGTAAAGACCCGGGAAACCCCAAGGACAGCGGCCTCTGAGAGGCACTGCTCCACAAGTTGTCTTCCCATACCCTTGGCCTGGTAGTCTTCGCGTACTGCCAGAGACTTCACCTCAGCCAGGTCTTCCCAACATATATTAAGTGCCGTGACACCCACGATACTATCATCAGATGTCTGCATTACGGTATAGTCCCGCAGATGATCATATATCTCGCTGAGAGAACGCGGCAACAGCAGACCCTGGTCTGCAAAGTGCATTAGCAAGACATGAATGGACCTTACATCTGATATCTTGGCTTTCCTTATCATCATTTTCTAATCACGTATGGGCACGACATAAGATCTCAAATTATGTTTTTGGGCCAGTTTTTTTGCCTCGCTTTTGGCCTCCTCAACAGAACTGTATTCCCCGAGATGGACCCGGTACCAGACCCCTTTCTCCGGACCGAGGTCGGCCCTCCTGACTTTAGCTCGATAGCCCTTATCTCTCCACCTTTGTGCCTCTTTGTTTGCCCGCCCCCTCTCTCCATAAGAAGCTATTTGCAACACAAAGTGTGTGCTCTTCTTCTTTGCCTTTTTGATTTGGTGACCCGGCCGCTTAACATCATCCGCGCTACGGACCTTCTTTTTAACTGATTCTTTCCTTGGCTCCGGCTGCTCTTTTTGTTTAATATCTAGTGGAGTTACCTGAGTTATTTTTTCTGGAATTCGGGGGGCAACTTCCTCTGCCTCAGGCACTGCCCTTGCGACAACCTGGGTCTGGAGTGACTCATCCAGACTGCGTCCAATTAACTTCTGACCAACCCAGAAACCTAAGATAAACACCCACAGAAAAACACAAACAGTAGATACAGTCAGGGCGATAAGCCCTCCCCAACTTAACTGGAACTGTATTTTCCGACTTTTTTTTCTGGTTCGAGCCATCTCTAAACCTCATGCTAAACCCATAGGGCAGACACGCGGGTCTGCCTCTACAGTCTACATTTTTTCAGGTGCTGATACTCCCAGTAGCCCCAGACCCTTGCGAAAAACCTTTCTTGTCACATCTGCCAAGAGAAGTCTGGCCTGAGTCAAATCCGGATCATCGGTGATAAACCGATGCCGGGTATAGTAGCCATGCAGTTGACCTGCCAACTCGGTAAGATAATAGCTGACGCGATATGGCTCAAGGGCAAGGGCGGCGTCAGCTACGAGACAGGGAAATACATCCAGTTGCTTCAAAAGCTTAATATCCTCTGGAGTATTGAGGAGTGAGATATCAATATCCTGTGGTTTTGCAAGAGAAATTCCCTGCTCTCCAGCATTTTTGAAAACGCTTGAAAGCCTGGCATGGGCATATTGTACGTAATAAACAGGATTTTCCTGGCTCCGGCTTCTGGCAAGATCCAGGTCAAAGTCCAGGTGGCTGTCACATCTGCGGGTCAAGAATATGAACCGCGCAGCGTCGCTACCCACGTCATCAAGTACTTCCCTCAATGTCACAAACTCACCGGCCCTGGTTGACATGGTCTTAATCTTCCCCCCTTCCAGAAGATTGACAAGCTGTACAAGAAGGACCTGCAATTTATCTTCTTTATAACCCAGTGCCTTTATTGCCGCCTTTACTCTTGCTACATATCCATGGTGATCAGCACCCCAGATGTCAACCAGAAGGTCATATCCCCTCTCCAGCTTATTTCTGTGGTAGGCTATGTCTGACGCAAAATAGGTAAGAACTCCATTTGAACGCCTAACTACTCTGTCCTTTTCATCTCCAAAGGCAGTGGACCTGAACCACAACGCCCCTTCTTCCTCGAACATGTAGCCTTTATCCTGTAACTCCGAGATGGTTCTGTCAACCAGCCCACTCTCATGAAGGGTTTTTTCACTAAACCAGTTATCATAATGGACCCCAAACTCCTCAAGATCTTTGCGGATGTCAGAGGCTATGATCTCGACAGCCGTATCAATAAAAAATGTCAGGCAAGATTCCTGGGGCATGTCTAAATATTTTTCCCCTTCTCCCGAGGCAATGCCTGAGGCAATATCACGGATATAGTCCCCCTGATAATACTCTTTGGGAAATTCGATCTCATGCCCAAAATATTCCAAATATCGTAAGTAAACAGAGGCCCCGAGAGTCCTCATCTGATTTCCTATATCGTTGATGTAATACTCCCTTTCCACTCTGAAACCAGCGGCCTTTAAGACCCTGGCCAGGGAGTCACCAACGGCTGCGCCCCTGCCGTGGCCTACATGCAGCGGCCCTGTCGGATTGGCACTGACAAACTCCACCTGAACCAACCGGCCATTACCAGCCCCGGACTCGCCGTAGTAATCTCCTGCCTCCCAAATGGTCCGAAGATTCTCCTGCCACCAGGTCGTAGCTACAAAAAAATTGAGAAAGCCCGGCCCTGCTACCTCAACCTTATGAAATAGAGGGTTGGCCTCTAATATTTTGGCCAGACAAGCGGCCAGCTCACGTGGTGGCCTCTTGGCCCCTGAGGCAGTTATCATGGCCAAATTACTGGCGAAATCGCCATGGACTTCCTGTTTTGGAGGTGCAACTTGATGTGATGCCGGCAGAGACACATCGGGAAGCACTCCTTCAGCAACACCCTTTCTATAGGCCTCCTCTACAGCTTTCTGTATCCTGTTATGCAACACCTTTTCCCCTTTTTCCGGATCGTTTTTCCTTATTATGACTGTTCAAAGTATTGTTCGCAATAGTCCATTATCTTGTAATCGTTCACGGGATTACAACGCCCGTTTTACCGCAACCCACCGAACTGTGAGCGTTTACAGGGTGCTGCAGAAAAACTAACAGATGATTATACTGCAAAAAGTCTGAAACATGATTCCGCTCAAAAAGCCCGAGATGCAAGGCGGTGAAATCAGCTCAAAGCTCAAAGAGCTATCGCAATTAACCCCTCTCAGCTTTCAGCTTCAGGCTTTCAGCTCTTATGCAACGCCGCGGATTGGATTTTTTCAACGGAATCATGAAAATAATTTAAATGGAAGAACAAGCAACCGGATTTTTTCGAGAAATTGTGCGATAAACCCAGATTTTTTATTTATTACTGACTTTATTGCAATATATGCCACACAGAAGGGGAGAATAGGCGCCGGCACAAGGACAATTTGTAAAAGGACAGGTACGCTCTTTTTGACCGTCTATCCAAAAAGTGGCATATTTACAAAAGCTGTAAACGTTTCCGGGAAGGACAGGCTCAAAGTCTTGACAAATCACTTCAGATGATTCTTGGAATTGACTGGAAAAAGCAAGGGCCATATTCAATTCCCCCTTACTATCATTATCGATCATTTTTCCTTGCACCTCAAACTTTAAGTATTGGGCTCACAACATATTTGCAATAAATGCCTTTTCTTAGATAACCAGCAAAAATTATTCCAGGCGTTTAATCATTAATGAGCGCTGCAAAACCGTACCTATCTCTCCACAAAAGACATATAAGAGAAACATGTTGCCATTGCAAGGATTTTTTTCTTTACATTGTAGGAATTTTTTTCTCAAATAAAGGGATAAACAACAAACGCATGAACAGATATCCAGAAAGGAGATATTTTTTTTCAGTAGGCCTCTCCTGATTTTGATAGCTGATTTTGGATTTTTGGAGTAGGTTTAAATAATAGATAATGTGTAGCCATTCACGGCTTGAAACTTAAATTTAGAAATTGGTGGGTAATAACAACGTGATACTGGAAGACAAGAAAAACAAAGTAGGTCGAAATGATCCGTGCCCTTGCGGAAGCGGACTGAAGTATAAAAAATGTTGTCTCCTTAAAAAAGGCACAGGATACCGTGATATCAAAAATCTATATTTACAGAAATACAGAATTCGACTCAAGGAAAAAGAGGATATCGAAGGCATCAGGAAGGCGGGACAGTTAGTCCTGGAACTCCTGCGATTGGTGAAGGATGAGATTAGGCCAGGAATAATCACCGATGATATTAATACCCTGGTTCATGAATTCACCATTAAAAATGGTGCCATTCCTGCGCCTCTGAATTACAGGGGTTTTCCAAAAAGCGTTTGTGTTTCGGTAAATGAAGTTGTCTGCCACGGGATCCCGGGCAAACGGGTCTTGAGAGACGGGGATATTGTGAATGTGGACGTAACTCCCATCTTAAATGGATATTATGCCGATGCAAACCAGACTTTTTTCGTGGGCTCGCCCAGTTCCGAGGCACGGAAAATTGTCAGGGTTGCCCGCGAGAGTCTGAAGGCCGGCAGGTCCATGGTGCGCCCAGGAAATACAATAGGAGATATTGGATGGGCCATACAGAAATATGCTGAAGGGGAAGGGTGCTCAGTGGTCAGGGAATTTGTTGGTCATGGTGTTGGGTTTGAATTCCATGAATCTCCCGAGGTCCCCCATTATGGCCTTCGAGGGAAGGGTATAGGCCTCGTTCCCGGTATGGTCTTTACAATTGAACCTATGATAAATCTGGGAAGAAAAAATGTTTTGATATTGGAAGATAAGTGGACAGTAGTAACCGCGGATGGATCGCTTTCTGCTCAATTTGAACAAACATTTGCTGTTACTGAAGATGGTTATGAAAACTTAACACCTTTTGACTTGTAAACCAGACCGATTATTATCGGAAGTAATTCGGCTCAATTGACAAGTTTAGCTTATAGCTGGTAGCCATGAATTCTGAGCTACCAGCCATGAACTAATCTGTGAATAATTTTTGAATACAAGAAACTCGAAATTATGAAATAATCTCTTGTTTGGAAATTATTACATGTAAAGGCCTTAAGTAAATTTGTCCTAAGAAAAACTCTTTCAAAAAAATTTCGTGAGCGTTCACAGGGCACAGCATCTGCTTTGTTGTCAGGCACTTGAATTACATGGAGTACATCTGCGTACCCTCCACCTCACATCTGTAGCACCCTGTGAACGCTCACAGTTCGGTGGGGTGCGGTAAAATAGGCGTTGTAACCCCGTGAACGGTTAAAAAATTTCTGTGCTTAGTTAAGTGTTCGAATGCTCTTTCCGGCAAGAGGATTGTAGAGCTTGGTTATTGCAACCTTCATAACATCCAAAGTACCCATTTCCGCTATAATACCCATCAGGGTATTCTCTGCATCTTCAGGAAGTACACAGGCATCTGAAGAGTCGAATGCTAAGTCGGTGAAGCCCTTACAGAGTTTCTTTTTATCTTTTTTGGTCATTCCCACCTGAATCGTCTTTTTGCCGTCAATTTCCTGAACTTGATCAGCCAATCCGGCAGCTTCAATTTTTTTAAGTTTCTCATCATCCATCAAGACATTGATGTAGAAATCAGCCATAATTAACCTCCTCTTAATAAGTTACTTGGGATATAATTTTCCTTCAAAAATTACCACACACAGCAAATTTTTATATCATGACACCTGTTTTGTGTCAAGAAGCTTGGCTATTTTGGGGTATTATAAAAGCCTCCAATGGCTGGAACAACTGAAACATTTTCAATGAACAATGTCGGCTATCAGCCTCGGATTCTATGGAATAAATACGGCTATCTAGATTTTATGTTGTTTGATTGCAATCTCATAAAAATCAGCACCTGTTATATCGTTGATCACAATGGCAGGAAAGTCCCTAAGCTTCATCCGGTACAGAGCCTCGGGACCCAACTCGGGAAATGCGATTAGCTCGCAGGACTCTATGCAGCTCGCCAGATAGGCCCCTGCACCCCCTGCTGTCGCAAAATACACGGCTCCGTGTTCTTTCAAGGCGGCCTTCACCTCCGGAGAACGCCTTCCCTTTCCCATTGTGGCAAGCACGCCTTCAGCCAGCATGCGGGGTGTATAGGCATCCATTCGGTAGCTGGTGGTAGGCCCTGCGGAACCCACCGGTCTTCCCGGCGGGGCTGGAGAGGGACCCACATAGTATATTAACTGCCCACTTAGATCTACGGGCAATGAATCCCCCCTGTCTAACATCTCCACCAATCGACGATGGGTCTGGTCCCTCCCCGTATAAACAACACCGTTGAGCAACACCCAATCACCAGCCCGCAGTTCCCGTATAGACGATTCTGACAGTGGAAGTTCGATCCGAACAACTCCTTGTGCAAGAGGCATGGGACGTTTAGCGGGAGGATGGAGGGAAATAACCCCTGGCACTTGACTCATAACCCATGCCCCACCTCTCCACCTTGCAGTGCAATGCCTGGCAGCATGACACTGGATGTTTATTGCTACAGGGAGGCTTGCTATGTGACAGGGATAGACCTCCACGGCCACACCAAGCGATGTAACAGACCCGCCAAGTCCTAGAGGACCAATCCCCAGACCATTTATTTGAACAAATATCCGGTCCTCCAACTCTGCCAAATCATCCCTTGAATTTCTCGAACCCACAGGTCTCAACAGGGCCTTTTTGGCAAGCAGCGCCGCCTTTTCCATGGTACCGCCGATGCCTATGCCTATTATCCCGGGAGGACAGGGGTTCGGTCCGGCCTTTAGCACCTGATTTGCTACCGCCCTCACAATGCCATCCTCACCTGCCGAAGGCGGGAGCATCACTATGGCACTCATATTTTCGCTTCCGCAGCCCTTTGGTAGTATAGAAATCTCCAGGCTGTCACCAGCCACCGGCTCTACATGGACAACCGCAGGGGTGTTGTCTCCAGTATTTTTCCTGGTAATAGGATCGCAGACAGAGCATCTCAGGCAGCCTTCTTTTGTACCTCGGGCAATCCCCTCATTTATGGCCCTGACCAGATCGCCCTCAATTTTAAGCTCCTGACCTATCTGTACAAATACAACATCAATACCTGTATCCTGACATATCGGAAGTCCGGTCTGCCTGGCAAGATCTGCATTTTCTACTATAATATCAAGCATCAGCCTGCCGGCCGGTGATTTCTCTCTCTTCCTTGCAGCCAAGAGAGCTGTCGCGACATCCTGCGGCAGTTCGCGGTTTGCAGTCTGCACCAGCCTGCTTACTATTGAAGTGATTGAGTCTTTAGTTAAATTCATAGCAAAAATTACGAAAACCCGGCCAATCTCAAGGCCTTGTCCACCACCTCCAATGGATCGTGTCCCAGGACTCGAATAATCGGCTCTTTTCCTATATCTCCTGCATCATGTATGATATCCGGCACCATACCCGCACCTTCAATGGCCCTCTTTACGCCCCATACCAGGGTAGAGCCTTCCTTTGCTTTTACGTCCTCGGGTTCATCCTTTCTGGAGAACTCAGCCTTTGAGTAACCAAGGTCCTGTGCCCGCTTAAGATACCCGAGATCATAGCGGATATTCATGGCAGACCTGTATCCACGATCATGGCCCATCGCGGTCAATATTATCCTGGCCACATGGCTTGAGACCCCATATGCCGGGCCCCTTATCCTGGCCACACCTTCTTCCAGGCCTACAATCCTTCCGGGGAAAGCAGCCACATCCTGCACGGAACTTACCCACGGAAGGGCATAGCCAAGATTCATCTGAACTTCCGGGATCAGAGAGCGACAGGGGAACGACAAAAGACGCTTCCACGCCTTCTCAAGGGCTTCAATTACGGGGTAACGAGCAATATCGTCTTCGATTATACTCAAAGGATTCGTTGGCCTTATACCCTTGCCAACAGACACCGCCCCCCTAATCGCCTGGGTCACAAACTCTTTGGCCTTCTGAGCGGCATTTTCCATTTCCAGTCCACAAGCCAGAAACACCAACAGTGCGGCAGAAAAGGTACAGCCGGTTCCGTGGGTATGTTGTGTGGGAATGCGAGTCCCTGTTATCTCTAAAACCCCTTCTTTGTGGGCAAGAACATCCACAGGATCCTGGTTGCGGAGATGACCCCCTTTCAGAATGACACAAGGGCAATCTGCGAGCTTGAGGAGATCAATCGCAGCAAGCCGCATGTCTTCCAGTGTCTGGATACGCCAGCCGAGAAAAACTTCAGCCTCTGGAATATTGGGTGTAAAAACGTCCGCAAGAGGAAGAAGCCTGGTCCTTAGGACATCCACTGCATCTTGTTCCAGGAGTCGATGCCCGTTTTTGGAGACCATGACAGGGTCTACTACCAGTATGGTATCTTTATTAATATGCCGACCCAGACGATCCGCAACAATCTCCACAATTGCTGCGTTGGCCAGCATACCGATCTTGATAGCTACCGGGCAAATGTCTTCAAGTACGGCATCAAGCTGCTTCCCAACAAAATCAGGATCTACAGGATCAACGGCATGGACCCCGAGAGTGTTCTGAGCAGTCAGTGCGGTAACAACGCTCGAACCATAGGACCCAAGGACCGTAAAGACCTTCAAGTCTTGTTGGAGACCTGCGCCACCACCTGAGTCAGAACCGGCAATGGTAAGAACCGGACCAGGATTCATTTCCTCTCATCGCCTCTTGCCTCCCGGCCTTTTCTCATTGCCCTTTGATAGGTCTTGATCGCGCAGTATTCCCCGCACATCGTGCAGGTTGGTCCATCGTATTTCCCACCCTCCTCGCGATAGAGGCGGGCCTTTTCAGGATCTATGGAGAGTTCTATCTGGGTCTTCCAGTCAAGTCGGTGCCTGGCCTCGGCCATCATTCGATCTTTTTCTATGGCACCGGGGACTTTCTTAACTATATCAGCCGTATGGGCCGCAATGCGGCAAGCTATCACCCCTTCTTTCACATCTTCCAGTGACGGCAGCTTTAGATGTTCGGCGGGTGTCACATAACAGAGAAAGTCGGCCCCGGCTGCCGCCGCAATGGCCCCGCCTATGGCACTAGTAATATGATCGTACCCAGGGGCAATATCAGCCGTCAGGGGACCAAGCACATAAAATGGGGCCCCGTGACAGAGCCTCTTTTCCAAAAGAACGTTGGCCGGTATCTGGTCCATTGACATATGACCAGGCCCTTCAATTATTACCTGTACACCCGCGTCCCATGCCCTCTGCGTGAGCTCACCCAGGACTATCAACTCATGCACTTGTGCGCCGTCTGTTGCGTCCATCAGGCACCCGGGCCGGAGACCGTCACCAAGGCTCAAAGTGAGTTCATGCTCCCGAGCTATTGCCAGGATATCATCAAAATGCTCAAAGAGGGGATTTTCTTTCCGGTTGTGCATCATCCACTCCAGGATGAAGGAACCTCCTCTGCTAACCACCCCCATTACGCGCTCCTTCAACCGAAGATGCTCCGCAGCCTTAAGAGTCAGCCCACAGTGAATTGTCACGAAGTCAACTCCCTCCTGACCATGTTCCTCAATTACCCTCAGCAGGTCGTCTACATCCATTTCGCAAACTGAGCACTTTCTCCGCTCCACTGTCTCAACAGCGGCCTGATAAATAGGAACTGTGCCAAGAGGTACGGGACAGGCATCTCTGATAGCCTGGCGGATCTCCTTTATCGGACCTCCTGTGGAAAGATCCATTATCGTGTGGGCCCCTGCTTCCAAGGCCACCTTGAGCTTTTCCAGTTCGGCCTTCAGCTCAGGATGATCCTTTGAAGTGCCTATATTTGCATTAACCTTGGTGGAGACCCCTTTCCCCACTGCCATGGGACGGCTGAGCTCCATATGCCTGTTATGTGGTATTGCCATTTCCCCTGCCCCCACGGCTTGAAGCAGAATCCGCGGATCCAGACCCTCATCCAGTGCACAATGCTCAATAAGTTTGGATATTATACCTTGTTTTGCTTGATCTTTTATAGTCATAAGAGAACTCTAATGATGACACAAAGGGTTTTCAAGATGATTTTCATGGATTATCAAGTTAGCCCTAAAGACTAATAACGACTTTATCCCCTTAGACCGGGTTTGTCACTAAGGACCCGTAAAGGAATAACTCGTTGGAATTTGCGCTCAGATTTAGGTCGGATTTGGTCGATTTGATTGAGCAAAACCGAGGAATTATTCCTTTACGGGTCCCAGGATCAACCAAACAACAGGACCTTCCCTCACACAATGTAGGGATTATCAGGATATCTATGAAACTCAAATCGCTCCAGGGAGTAATTTACCTGTCACTCCTTGCCTGTATTGTCATAATTGTCCAGGCACTACTAATAATATTCAAGGGAGAGGCCTTCTGTGTTAATGAAGGATGTAGAACAGTAGAAGCTTTGACACTTATTCCGCCTTTTTATTTCAATCTGTTAGGTGCTGCATATTTCTTTTCCATATTTTGTGTTGCCATAACAACAAAATACAGAGCAGGGACAGAGCCACTGCTCCGCATCGTACTTATTTTTGGTCTTGCAGCCGAGGGGATATTGCTGGGATACCAAATTTTTGTTGCCAACACATCCTGTTTTTACTGCCTGCTTATCTTTGTTCTGATGGTCATCCTGAATGTCTTAATGGGTATTCGACAATTAACTTTGGGGTTGGCAATAATTGCGGTACAGTTGTTCATGTTTTCTCTGTTGAGATTTGAAACTGCGGGAAACGACCTGAGCGGACTCACACTGGACAATGGGACATATGCTGTAAGAAGATGCTCTGACCCGGTTAAACAACTCTATCTAATCTTTTCAGAAGACTGCCCCCACTGCTACAAGGTTATAGAGACCCTGGAAGGATGCACGCGGTGCGAATTTCACTTTAATCCAATCAAAGAAATAAATTCTGACCTGCTTCCGGGGTTAAGCCCAAATAAAAAGTTTTCACCTGAAATAAACACTGCTGCCCTGAAAATATTTGGCATAGACACTGTTCCGGTACTGATAGCCAAGGATCATGATGGATTGACCTTCATCCAGGGCGAACGGAATATCATAAACTATATTCAGAATACCTGTTTCCGGGAAATGCCCTCGCTGGATGGAAATCTGGAAAATCCTTTCGAAACAGAAGATGGTGCATGTTCCATAAATGAAAATTATTAACTCTATATCCGGCATGAGAAAACAGATTCTCAAGTGGAAGCAGAAGGGGTTGTCTGTGGCTCTGGTTCCCACTATGGGCTTTTTCCATGAAGGCCACCTTTCCCTGATGAGAGCGGCTGATAGCAAGGCAGACCATGTGGTAGTAAGCCTATTTGTAAACCCTGCCCAGTTCGGTCCAAATGGAGACCTAAATCGGTATCCAAGAGACCTTGACCGGGACTCGAAGCTGGCTGAAAAAGAAGGCGTTAGCTGCCTGTTTTGTCCGGATGCCAAAGACCTCTATCCTCCCGGTTTCCAGACATGGATCCGGGTCGAAGGCTTAAGTCAGGGACTTTGTGGCACATCAAGACCTGAACACTTCCGCGGTGTAGCCACAATAGTTGCCAAGCTCCTCATTATTGTACAGCCGGACATGGCAATCTTCGGTCAGAAGGATTTTCAACAACTCCAGGTCATTCGCCGCATGGTGAGGGACCTGAATATACCGGTTAATATAATAGCCCATCCAATAGTCAGAGAACCCGACGGTCTGGCAATGAGCTCCCGCAATACTTATCTTGATGCACAAGAGCGCGAATCTGCCCTTTCCCTTGTTCAGGCCCTCCGGCTGGCTGAAAAAATGGTGAGCCAAGGTAGCCGATCCGGTCCGGAAATTATCCAAGCTATCAAAAATTACATCCAATCCTTTAGCAACACAAAAATTGACTATATTTTTCTCGGAGACCCTGAGAGCCTGAAGCCGTACGAGGAGATTGTTAAGGAAACCCTTCTCGCCCTGGCAGTATGGGTTGGAAAGACTCGTCTGATCGACAACACCTTGCTTAAACAGTAAAATGCAAGTAAAGATACATGCTTGCAGATTAAATTGGGAAATTGGCGGATTAAAGATATGTTACGATCAATGCTTAAATCAAAAATCCATAGAGCTACAATCACTGAGGCAGATCTCAACTATGAAGGAAGTATTACTATAGACTCCCGCTTGATGGAGGCTGCTGACCTTTTACCTTTTGAGCGGATAATGGTCTATAATATTTCAAATGGTAGCAGGTTTGATACCTATGTCATAGAAGGAAAAAGAGGCTCTGGCTCCATATGTCTTAATGGGGCTGCTGCCAGAAAAGGATTACCCGGCGACCTGATAATTATAGCGTCCTATAGTTTGTATTCTGAAGGCGAAATAGCCGGGGGCAAAAGCATCCTGGTCTGGGTAGATACGAAAAATCGGCTGAAAGATCGAACCGAAGTACCGTGGTAATTTCCCTGATCATCTTTTTCTCTTCCCTTACTCTTTTTTTATAATGAAAGTCTTTGCTATAAGCCTTGGTTGTCCCAAAAACACCATAGACACCGAAGTGGCTCTGGGCTCCCTTGGCTCAACAGATTCTGGACTGAAGCTCACAAACAATCCTCAAGAAGCGGATTTGCTGATAGTAAACACCTGCGGATTCATAGAAGAGGCTGTATCCGAGTCCATAGATACAATTCTGGAAGTGGTAAAGGGAAAAACGGATCGTCAGGTCCTTGTGGTTATGGGCTGTATGGTTCAGAGATACGGCGACGATCTAAAAAAGGAACTGCCTGAGGTTGACATCTTTCTCGGCACAGGGTCGCCCCAATCACTCGTAACGCTTATTAAGGACCATGCTGCTCCTCATCAACACTTGGTGCAGTCGCCGGATCCCGCCAGGGTGTTAACAACCCCTCCATGGAGGGCCTACGTCAAGATCTCGGAGGGTTGCTCAAATCGGTGTACTTACTGCCTGATTCCCATGTTAAGAGGCAATGAAACATCCCGATCTGTTACGGAAATAGTGTCGGAAGTTAGTTCGCTGGCTACAAAAGGGGTTAAGGAAATAACACTGGTAGCCCAAGATCTCACAGCTTACAGGAATGGCGGAAAGACTCTTCCTGATCTGTTGGAGGCTCTGGCCGGAGAAACAGATTTGCCGTGGTTTCGATTGCTCTATCTGCACCCTGGCAAAGTAAATATCAGACTTCTTGAAACCATTGCTTCAAATACTGCTATTTGTCCCTATCTGGATATTCCCATTCAACATGCAAGCACTAATATTCTCAGGTCTATGAGGAGAGGATATGACAGCAAGGTCCTTGAGGATTTAATGTCTCATATAAGTAAGTTGCTCCCCCATGCTGCTGTCAGAACAACGGTTATGGTGGGTTTTCCCGGGGAGACCGAAGATGATTTTCAAAAATTAAGGGAATTTGTGGAAAAGTGGGAATTTGAGCACCTTGGTTGTTTTGTATATTCTGATGAAAAAGAGTGTATGGCAAATAAATTGCCTGGAAAAGTATCCTCAGAAACAGCAATGGCCCGAAAAGATGAAATCATGAATATCCAAGCCAGGATATCCAGGGATAAAATTTCAGATATGGTTGGCAGAGTTGAGCAGGTGCTTGTTGAAGGAGTGAGCTCTGAAACAGAGCTTCTTCTTGTTGGCAGGACCAGACATCAGGCCCCTGAGATTGACGGGATAGTCTATATAAATGAAGGGACCGCCGATTGTGGAGATATAGTACCTGTTAAAATAACAGATTCTCATATCTATGACCTGGTGGGTAAAATTATATAGTTCCCTCCTGAACGAGCTTTGCAAACAACTCAAAGCTCCTGTCATAAGTACGCTCTGCCTCAGATGGAAAGCAACAGGCCGGAAGCTGACGCATTTTCAGGTGATATTTTATACACTCACAGCATATACCCTTTCTTGGACATGGCTCATATGTACAGTTGCACCTTTTTCTATTTTCTTCCTTTTGACACTCCATCCAAATATCCTCTCATGAGTTATAACTGTTCACGGGGTTACAACGCTCGTTTTACCACAACCTACCGAACTGTAAGCGTTTACAGGGTGCTGCAGATGCGAGGCGGAGGGTACGCAGACGTACTTCCTGTACTTCAAGTGCCCGACAACAAAGCAGATGCGGTGCCCTGTGAACGCTTACCATGAGTTATATATCCAACTCCCGAACCTCCAGTGCATGGGTCTGAATAAACTCCCTGCGTGGTTCAATCTTTTCTCCCATAAGAGTAGTAAACAGGCTTTCTGCTTCATCTGCGTCCCTGATGGTCACCTTAAGCAAAGTCCGTTTTTCCGGATTCATAGTCGTATCCCACAACTGAATGGGATTCATTTCTCCCAATCCTTTATATCTCTGGGTTGAGATACCCCTTCTCCCTTCGTTTCGGAAAAAATCCAGAAGTTCATCAAGCCTGTCCAATCTCTTGACAGGTTTATCTTCAGAATAGACCTCAATAGATGTATTAACCATTAATTCTACTTTATTATATGCCTTTACAAGACGACGGAATTCCGCCTGTTGTGCCAAATCGGGTCCGACCTTACCGGTTAAATAGGCCAGGTCTTCTATCCCCACAATGAATTCATAGCCTGCAATCTCAGAACCTGAGGGCTTGACACGTCCCACTTTATATCCCTTTTCCGTGAGCTTTTTTGCCAGACTTTTAACAAAAGATTCTTCATGAAATTGACCGGAATTCTTAACCCCAAGGATCATTAAATCCTGACTCAGTTCCCTCCACAAACCCCTTCTGGACATTATTTCCAGTGCGTCTTCATAGGAGACGATGTTTTCCAGAAAGGTCTTGAGTTTTTCTCCTTTAATGGAACGTTCTCTGTTTTCAGGCCTTATAGCCATGTTTTTTGTGGCCCTTTCAAAGAGATAGTTGTCGAGTTCTGCCTCATCCTTAAAGAAAAATTCCTTCTTTTTTCCCAAAGCCATCCTGTATAGAGGTGGCTGTGCTACATAAAGCATGCCGTCTTCCACGAGTGTGATCATCTGACGATAAAAAAACGTCAGCAGTAGTGTTCTTATGTGGGCGCCGTCTACATCAGCATCTGTCATAATAATGATCTTATGATACCTTACCTTTGATGGATCGAACTCGTCAGCGCCTATACCCGTACCAATAGAAGCAACCAGATTGCGTATCTCTTCGCTGGCAAGCATCTTGTCAAATCTTGCCTTTTCCACATTCATAATCTTTCCGCGAAGAGGCAGTATTGCCTGGAAACGCCTGTCTCTTCCCTGTTTTGCACTACCTCCTGCGGAATCACCCTCCACAATAAAAATTTCTCTCCTTTCAGGATCTTTTTCCTGACATTCAGCTAATTTTCCGGCCATAAGTATATCTTGGCCACCCTTCTTCCTGGTAAGTTCTTTTGCTCTTTTGGCCGCCTCTCTTGCCCTTGCCGCATCTACGGCCTTAGTAAGGATTTTCTTGGCCACCAAAGGATTCTCTTCCAAATAACTTGAAATTTTTTCATGAGTTATTGAAGACACTATTGACCTTACTTCACTATTTCCCAGTTTTGTCTTGGTCTGGCCTTCAAACTGAGGATCTGGGACCTTGACTGATATAACACACACAAGGCCCTCTCTTACATCTTCACCCTCCAGCTTTTCCCTTAATTTCTTAGGTACAATATCATCGCTGGCGTATTTATTAATACATTTTGTCAGGGCCAATCTAAACCCCGCCACATGCGTACCGCCCTCTTTGGTACGTATATTATTTACATAGCTTAAGATTCTCTCTGAATACGCCTGATTGTATTGAAAGGCTATTTCCAACTGTACCTGGTCCCGCTCGCCACTGATGTAAACAGGTGTTTCATGAACCAGCTCTTTATTTTTGTTGAGATACTCTACGAATGAAGGGATTCCACCCCTAAAATGATATTCTTTATTATTCCCGGTCTTCTCATCTTCAAGATAGATTTTCACAGATGGATTTAGAAAAGCTAATTCCCTCATTCTGGCCTGTAGTATCTCGTACTGATACTCTGTTGTCTCTTGAAATATTTGAGGATCTGGTTTGAATGTTATTTTTGTACCTTGCTTTTTAGTAGATCCAAGAACCTCTATTGGACCTACAGGCTCTCCTCTTTTGTAGGTCTGCCTGTAAACCTTTCCATCCCTGTAAATTTCTGCCTCCAGAAATTCAGAAAGCCCATTGACTACTGATACTCCTACCCCGTGAAGACCTCCGGAGACCTTGTAGGTCTGATGATCAAATTTACCACCAGCGTGTAAACGGGTCATTACAAGCTCCAGGCCGGGTATTCCTTCTGTTGGATGAATATCTACAGGTATGCCGCGACCATTATCCTCAACTACAACGTTTCCATCTTCCTGAATTATGACTTTAATAGAGGTGCAATATCCAACCATGGCCTCGTCAATACTATTATCCACTACTTCATATACGAGGTGATGGAGACCCTCTATTGAGGTATTTCCTATATACATAGCAGGTCTTTTACGAACTGCTGCCAGCCCGGAAAGTACCTTTATCTGTTTAGAAGCATACTCTTGTTCCTTCTCATTGATTTTATTGTTGTTTTCCATATCCTAAATAATAATCCTCTTATTTATCTTCCTCTTTGACAAGATTCATAGGCATTATTAATCCCAAAAATCCGATGTCTTCATTACCTCTCAACAGACATGGAGATTCAGGATTATTGGCAGTTAATTCTACCCTGTCCGAATCCATTACAGATAAGGCATCCATAAGATATTTTGCATTAAAAGCAATTTCAAATGGTTCTCCATGATAATCTATACTAATAGTTTCCTTTGCTTCTCCAATTTCCTTATATAAAGACTCTATTTCAATCAATTCTGGTATAACACTAGCTTTAACTCCTCTAAAAGTAGTATCTGAAGAGAGAATCGATATACGTTTTAGTGCATTAAATACCTCTAATCTATCAAAGGTTAAATAACGGTCTTTACTTTTTGGTATTATATCGCGATAATCTGGAAATTTGCCTTCAAGCAACCTTATCACCAGGTGATCGTTACCACACGTAACAAAACAAAAGTTATTATCAATACCCCAAACCATTCTTTCGTGACCTTCTATAATTCTTTTTATTTCTTGGGCCCCTTTTCTAGGAATAATGACTCCCTGATCAAGACCTAGTCCCTTTTCCGGAATATATTTTTCCATCAGGCTGAGCCTGTGGCCATCTGAACTTACCATGCGTATTTGAGATTTCCCTTCTTCATCATGTTTTTCCTCAAAATATATACCTGAAAGGCTGTATTTACGATCGTCATAAGATGAAGAAAATATTGTTTTTTCGATCATCTCTTTTATAATTGAAGATTCTAAATCAATGGCGTTTTCGCTGTTTATGTGTCTAAATCTTGGGAAATCATCAGGAGCTAGTCCTGCAATTTTATATTCGGCTTTCTCATCGGCTCCAATTTTTAACCATGTATTTTTATATTCTTCGAAAAATATCTCTTCAGATGGAAATTCTTTGACTATTTCATAAAATTTTCGCGCATTAATAGTAATAGCCCCTTGATCTATAACCGAACAAGGAATTTTACTCTTATAGCTTATTTCTAAATCAGTAGCTTCAATAAATAGATGATTTTCGTCTGTATAAATAAATACGTTATTAATAATAGTCATTGTAGTCTTTTTATCTACAATAGACTGAATATTGGAAAGAGGATTCAAAAAATCCATTTTTTTAACTGAAAATTTTAGCATATTATTACTCCATTTATTTAAATAAAAGATAAAGTTAATAAGTGCTGTTTTTTTTGTTCAAAAAATATTCAACTAATTGATATTATATGAAATTAACAGGTAAAAATACCTTCCCTATATTTGTGATTAAATGTTTGAAAAATCGATAGGGTTATTTATTAAAAAAAAACTAACAAATTTTTAACAAGAAATTAACAAAACCAATTTTGCATATTTGAAAAATATGTTTTATAGATAACCTTATAATAAATTTATAGGTTACCACAAAATGAAAGATTTTTCCAATGAATTGACTAAAATTATCTATGATAAAGTAAAGGACTTCGGGCCAATAACATTCAAGGATTTCATGGAGATGGCCCTCTATCATGAGAAATATGGATATTACTCCGGATCTTATTTTCCTATCGGGAAAAAAGGAGATTTTATTACAAGTCCGCATACACATTGTCTTTATGGTGCATTACATGCGAGACAAATAGAGGAATTTTGGGAGATATTAGACCGTACGCCTTTTACAATTGTAGAGATGGGGGCAGGAGCCGGATATCTTGCACAAGATATTTTATCTTATTTGTCAAATAGGGAGATTTTTAAATCGATTAATTACATAATAGTAGAACATAAGGCCGAAACTGCCTCTTACCAACAAGACCTTTTGAAACCATTTATCAATAAAATCAGTTGGATAGGTAGACTCTCAGATTTAGATTCTGTGACAGGTTGTATTATTTCAAATGAGCTTTTAGATGCTTTTCCTGTCCATCTTATTCAAAAAGAAGATTCAAGTTTTAAGGAAATATGTTTAGACTTTAAGGAAAATGGTAGTCATACAGAGGTATTCGCAGACTTGAGCACCCCTCAACTGGTAGAATACGTAAAGGAGCTTCCTTCAGATCTCCCTAATGGTTACCGTACAGAAGCAAATCTTTCTATCAATAAATGGATTTCAGAATTAGCTGGTATAATTTCTAAGGGATTTGTGGTTACAATAGACTATGGACACACAAAAAAAGAGTACTTCCATCCGGGAAGAAACAGAGGCACCCTTTTGGCGTATATGAATCATAGTGTAAATGAGGAGTTGTATGAAAGGGTGGGTGAGCAGGATTTGACAGCCCATGTTAACTTTAGTGATTTATACAGATGGGGAAAGGAATTTGGATTTTCCACTCTGGGATATGTCCATCAGTGGGCTTTTTTGGCCGGACTTGATTTTGAGGAGACCTTTATGGAACTTTCCGGTGGAAAATTTAATCCATTTTCTCCGGAGTTGGCCGCGGTAAAAATGTTATTATTGCCTCAAGGAATGGGAGAGTCCCATAAGGTCATGGTGCAAGGAAAAGGAGTTCCTTCAGATTTGGTTTTAAAGGGATTTTCATTAAAGAATATTATGAAGAAGCTTTAAAAAAAATGAGTCGGTTTGATCTAGCCATATTTGATTGCGACGGGGTGCTCCTGGATTCCAGAGAGGCCAACAGGGCATATTATAATGCAATACTTGAGGAATTCGGCCGTGGGCTAATGAACGATAAAGAACTGACTTTTGTACACATGCACACGGCCGAGAAATCTGTAAAGTA
Organism: uncultured Thermodesulfobacteriaceae bacterium; assembly: GCA_964646435.1. Classification (GTDB taxonomy): domain Bacteria; phylum Desulfobacterota; class Dissulfuribacteria; order Dissulfuribacterales; family UBA3076; genus UBA3076. The sequence continues at coordinate 43,617 of CAZYEJ010000003.1, read as the reverse complement.
TTTGTTTAGGGATGATTTGTCAGATCAGAAAGAAGCCCTGGTTTATGCTCAGACCCTGGATTACACCCGTTTTCTTGATTGTTTAATTATGGAGCCGGGCGTCGGTGACGCAATAGAAGCCATTAGACCACCAATGTTAACTGCTGTATCCACAAACCGAAGCACCACAATGTCAAGGGTTGTTAAGATATTTGGAATGGATAAGTGGTTTGATATTATTGTTTGTGCCCTTGATGTGAATAACCCCAAACCAGACCCGGAAGGTGTATTCAAGATATTAGAGACTTTGGGGGTTGGGAAAGATCGAGCCATCTATATAGGGGACTCGGTTGTGGATGAAATGGTTGCTTACAGAGCTGAAATTCCATTAATTGCTTATAAAAACAGGGACTTAAAGGCAATGTTTCACGTGGAACATTTTGATCATATAAAAACAATCCTCTCTAATTAGAAATTGGAAAGCAGAAACTAGAAACTTGAAATTAGAAAATAGGCTTTCATGCTTTTGTACTGTTGTTGATCGTATTAACCGATAGCCTACGGTGTCCTGCCCACTAGTGCCATATAAACATCCAACCCGTAAACTCGTTTCATTTTTTTCCAATTTCCAATTTCAAGCCGTGAACGGCTACTATTTTTGTCTCGTAATTCTTTCGACACCCCGCATATATTTGATCAAGGCCTCAGGAACCAAGACGCTGCCGTCTTTCTGCTGGTAGTTTTCCAATATAGCAACAAGAGTACGTCCTACTGCCAGCCCGGAACCATTTAATGTGTGCAATAAACGGGTTTTTGTCTGTCCTTTGGGGCGATAGCGTATATTCGCTCGTCTTGCCTGAAAGGCCTCAAAATTACTACAGGAAGAGATTTCGCAGAACCTGTTTTGCCCAGGGAGCCACACCTCTATGTCATAGGTTTTTGAAGCGGAAAAACCAAGGTCTCCAGTACATAACTCAATGGTCCTATATGGGAGATTAAGTTTTTGCAAAACCTCTTCAGCGTCTAAAAGCAATGATTCCAACTCAGTATAAGAATGTTCCGGCTGGCAGAATTTAACAAGTTCCACTTTGTTGAACTGGTGTTGCCGCACTATGCCCCTGGTATCTTTACCATATGATCCTGCCTCTGATCGAAAACAGGGCGTGTAGGCCATATACTGGATTGGTAACATCTCCTCGTCGAGGATTTCATCGCGATGCAAGTTCGTAATGGGTACTTCCGCAGTTGGTATTAGATAGTAGTTCCAGTTTTCCAGCTTGAACAGATCGTCAGCAAACTTTGGAAGTTGGCCTGTGCCTAAGAGGGACTTTTCGTTTACAATGAAGGGCGGAAGGATTTCCGTGTAACCGTGGAGGTCCTGGTGCAAATCCAACATAAAATTGATTAAGGCCCTTTCGATTTTTGCTCCCAACCCTCGGTAAACCGCGAATCTTGCACCTGCGATCTTTGCAGCCCTTTCAAAGTCGAGAATGTTCAGCCTTTCTCCTATCTCCCAGTGTGGAACCGGTTTGAAATCAAACTCTAATATGTCTCCCCAGGTCCTTATGACCGGATTTTTTGTCTCATCCTTACCAACCGGCACAGAAGGATGGGGGATGTTGGGCATGGAAAAAAGATATTCGTTAAGAGAGGCCTCCTTTACCTCAAGAAGGTTGTCTAGTTTCTTGATTCTGGAAGCAACCTCTTTCATTTGGGCTATGAGTTCTTCAGCATCTTTTTTTGCTTTTTTTTGTCTCCCTATTTCCTCTGATACCCGGTTTCTGAGATTTCTAAGGTCTTCTACCTCTTGAAGTAATTTTCTCCTTTGTGAGTCAACCTTAAGTAGAGACTCAAGGTCGAGATCGTTGCCTCGGGCCTTGAGGGCTTTGTCAACCAAGTCGCTGTTTTCCCTAATGAATTTTATTTCTAACATAAAAAAATCCTTAATAAGTGCCTAAAGTGAGCTAAAGTTAAGGAATTGGTCTTGGCTACCATAGCTAACCGCTAACCTCTCAATTTTGGGCCTACCGCTCCTGCACGCAAGAGTTTTTTCACAATATATTGTAGATATATGGTCCATCAATTCACTATATATTGTATTTTATATACTAAATGTGGCTACCAACTTAAAACGAGACAATTCGTAGGGTGGGCAAGGTCCACTATCAATAAGCTAAAAGACTTATATCCTTTCACGATCAAGGCTTCTATATTGTACGGCCTCGGACAAATGGGCCAGGGTTACGGTAGTTGATTCCTCAAGATCCGCAATAGTCCTTCCTATTTTTATTATCCTATGAAATGCCCTTGCGCTCAAGGCGAGTTTGTTTGCAACGGCCTCCAGAAATGCCCTGTTTTCTTCTGACAATTTGCAGAAAGACCTCAGTTCTTTTGAAGACATTTGCGAATTGCAGTGGATGGAGATATCCTTAAATCGTTGTTCCTGTATCTTTCTGGCCCTGATTACCCTTTTTCTGATTGAGGCTGAGCTTTCCCCCCGCCTTGCATGACTGAGTTCCGAATAGGGTACGGCAGGAACCTCGATTTGAATATCTATACGGTCCAGCAAAGGACCTGATATCCGGTTACGATAACGAATTATCTGACTTGGAAGGCAAGAGCACTTATTTCTGGGATCTCCTAAATGCCCGCAAGGACAGGGATTCTGGGCAGCCACAAGCGTAAACCTTGCCGGAAAGGAGAGTGTAATAACGGCCCTTGAAATGGTCACCACTCCATCTTCAATAGGCTGTCTAAGGCTTTCCAGTACATTCTTTTTGAATTCCGGCAGCTCATCCAGGAACAGCACACCGTTGTGGGCAAGGCTTACCTGGCCCGGCCTTGGCACAGTTCCTCCGCCAATTAGGCCAGCATCCGAGATGGTGTGATGGGGTGAGCAAAAAGGCCTTAAAGTGATTAAGGGCTCGTCTGAATGCAAAAGCCCTGCTATGCTGTATATCGTAGTGGTTTCAAGGGCTTCTTCAAAGGTGAGAGAGGGAAGGATTGAGGGAATGCGTTTTGCCAACATGGTCTTTCCGGACCCGGGCGGGCCTATCATAAGCACGTTGTGACCGCCTGCAGCAGCTACCTCAAGGGCCCTTTTTGCATGTTCCTGGCCGATTACGTCTTGAAAGTCCCCATATAGGGATTTCCGCTCCTTGAATAGTTCGTTCAGATCAATTTGCAAAGGTTCGATCTTAATCTTGTTCAGCAAGAACTCCACTACCTCGGAGAGATGATTTGCCGGAAGTACGGCGGTTTCTCTCACTACGGCGGCCTCAGGGGCATTTTTTTTGGGAACTATGAAACCATTCAGGTTCCAGTCCCTGGCCGCGAGAGAAAGAGGAAGCATACCCCTTGTGGATTTCAATGTACCATCAAGGGATAGTTCTCCCGCAAGGCAGTATTTACTAAGTATTTCCTGTGGTATTATCTCCGTGGCGCACAGAATGGCGCAGGCTATGGGGAGATCCAGGGCTGACCCCTCTTTTTTCATGTCTGCCGGTGCGAGATTGACTGTAATCCTCTGGGTGGGAAACGGATAGCCGCAATTTTTAATAGCGCTTTTGACCCTTTCCCTGCTTTCCTTAACCGCCCCTTCAGGGAGTCCAACCATGTTGAAAGAAGGAAGTCCTGACGAAACATCTACCTCAATTTCTATGGGAAAGGCCTTTATCCCAACAACAACTCCACTTTTTGCTATAGCAAGCATGATTGATCGCGTCCTTTTTGACCTGTTTTCTTGTCAGTCATGAGTTTCCATATAGACATGATATAATAACTGATCGGTCGAAAAGGGTTTTATCTCAAAGTTTATGGGATTTAAAGGCTTTTAAAAATATACATCGACTTGCGGTTATAAGAAAGATAACACTGAACGCCTAAAAAAGGGTAGCCGTTCACGGAGTTACAACACCCGTTTTACCGCAACCCACCGAACTGTGAGCGTTTACAGGGTGCTGCAGATGCAAGGCGTATGGGTACGCAGACGTACTTCCTGTACTTCACCCGACAATAAAGCAGATGTGGTGCCCTGTGAACGCTCACAAAAAAGAAAAGGCCTCTCTGGTTAACAGAGAGGCCTTTATGCTTTTATCTTGCAAGATCTAAGAAAACGGATTTTGCAATAGCATTTTTATCTGTTTTACATCATACCACCTGGGGGCATACCCCCGCCGGGCATACCACCCATTGCCGGCTCTTCCTTGGGAATCTCAGCGACCATGGCCTCTGTGGTAATGAGCAGACTGGAGACGCTGGCAGCATTTTGAAGTGCTGTGCGGGAGACCTTTGTCGGATCAATGATTCCTACCTGCATAAGATCTTCATATTCACCCTTTTCAGCGTTAAAACCAACATCTCCACTTTTGGACTTTACATATTCAACAATAACGGAACCCTCATGCCCGGCATTGTTGGCAATTTGCCGCAGAGGCTCTTCGATGGCCCTTTTGATGATATTAACCCCGTGCTTTTCTTCCTGGTTATCTACTTTGAGATCGTTCAGTGCGTCCAGGCAACGGAGATAGGCAGTACCACCGCCAGGGATTATTCCCTCTTCTACTGCAGCCCTTGTGGCGTTCAGAGCATCTTCCACCCTGGCCTTTTTTTCTTTCATCTCGGTTTCAGTGGCTGCGCCGACGTTAATGACCGCAACTCCTCCGATGAGTTTGGCAAGGCGCTCTTGCAGCTTCTCCCTGTCGTAGTCAGAGGATGTTTCATCGACCTGTGCACGGATTAGCCTTACACGGCCCTCAATCTTTTCTTTGGAACCGGCACCATCAATAATAGTAGTATTATCCTTGTCAATTATAACTCTTTTTGCCGTCCCGAGGTTATTGATAGATACGTTTTCGAGCTTGATACCCAGGTCTTCTGCTACCATCTCACCACCGGTCAAAATGGCGATATCCTCCATCATGGCCTTACGCCTGTCTCCGAAACCCGGGGCCTTTACTGCGCAAGTCTGGAGGGTCCCCCTGAGCTTGTTTACCACTAAAGTGGCCAGAGCTTCGCCCTCAACATCCTCTGATATGATCATAAGGGGTTTGCCCATCTTTGCGATTTGCTCAAGGATTGGCAGAAGGTCTTTCATGTTGCTGATCTTTTTCTCGTGGATCAGGATATAGGGATCTGCCAGTACGCACTGCATTTTTTCCGGATCTGTTGCGAAATAGGGAGAGGAGTAGCCGCGATCAAACTGCATGCCCTCCACCACATCGAGAGAGGTCTCCATGGCCTTGGCCTCTTCTACCGTAATGACCCCTTCCTTGCCGACCTTGTCCATAGCCTCGGCAATGATGTTACCAATGGTGGGATCGTTATTGGCGGATATAGTACCTACCTGGGCGATCTCCTTCTGGTCCTTGGTGGGCTTGGACATTTTCTTGAGCCCGTCTACGACAACCTCAACAGCCTTGTCAATTCCCCTCTTAAGAGCCATGGGATTGACTCCGGCAGCCACCAGCTTTGACCCCTCTGTATATATAGCCTGAGCAAGTATAGTTGCGGTGGTAGTGCCGTCGCCTGCAATATCACTGGTCTTGGATGCCACTTCCTTTACCATCTGGGCACCCATGTTTTCGAACTTGTCCTCAAGCTCGATTTCCTTGGCCACGGTAACGCCATCTTTTGTGATGACCGGAGACCCAAAGGATTTTTCAATGATGACGTTGCGGCCCTTGGGACCAAGGGTTACTCTGACTGCATTGGACAGGGAATCAATGCCTGTTAACATGGCCTCCCTGGCCTTTATGTTGTACTTAATTTCTTTGGCTGACATTGTTTGCTTAACCTCCGTTGTTAGTTTAACTAGTCTTCAATAATACCAAGGACGTCGTCTTCTCTCATTATCAGATATTCTTCTCCGTCGATTTTTACCTCTGTGCCGGAGTACTTGCTGAACAGGATACGATCCCCATCTTTTACATCCAGGGCTCTGATCTCGCCGTTTTCAAGGATCTTACCGTTTCCGGCAGAGATGACTTTTCCCTCAGCGGGCTTTTCTTTTGCACTGTCAGGGATGATAATTCCACCCTTGGTCTTCTCTTTTTCCTGTAAGCGTGTTACCAAAATTCGGTCGTGTAACGGACGAATTTTCATAGCATTTTTTCTCCTTTTTGCTATAAAATTATTCAGAATAAATAAATTAAAATGAGCCGAAAGCCTTGGGCCAAAAAGCGAACGACTTCATGTGAGTCCCCAAAGGGTATCTCGTATATGGTTTTATCTTAGCGGTTTAAAAGGATGGCCATCCTGTTTTATTAGCACTCGCTAACGACGAGTGCTAATATAATTACGCTTTTTTGGAATGCAATACCTTTTGGCAAAATAAATATTTTATCGTAGCCGCCCCTGCCCTGCGGACCCCCTGTGAGGTGGATGCCGTTATCATGGTTGTTTTTCGGTAATGCGGAAGAAATGCCACGCCAGGAGAGCTCCGCCGACGGTTATGGCGGAATCTGCGATGTTAAAGGCCGGCCAGTGGTATGAACCCACATAGAAGTCCAAAAAGTCAATAACAGATCTATAGCGGATTCTGTCTATCAGGTTTCCCAGTGCTCCGCCAAACACCAGAGAGATCCCCCATAAAAAAGGATAGCTGCGACTATGCGAGGTGCGATAAAGATAAATGAGACCGCCGAGGGCGACTACGCTTATTACCTGGAAAAACATGTGACGCCACTTATCCGACCCTGCCATAAATCCAAAGGCAGCTCCTGTGTTAGTTATATAAGTGATATTAAAAAATCCCTGCAAAACAGGCCGCACTTCATAAAGATTGAGGTTAGAGATTACCATGGCCTTGGTAGCCTGATCTGCGAGCACAACCAGGAAAGCCACGAACAAAAAGGATTTTATGGAAAAGGAGGTAGATAAATTCATAGTATAGGAATTTCCATTTTTTTGACATGATCAACAGGATAAATGAAAATTATGTAAATCTTGTTCATCCTGTCAGAGAAGTCCCGCCGAAGGCGGCTAATTTAATGGTTTAGGGCTTTCCTGATTTTTATCGCATTTAAGATCTTTGTAAAGTTTGCTGTCCGCCGGAAGCAGCTTCAGGGCCTTATCCTTGTGATATCGGGCAGATTGCTGATTTCCTATAGCCTCATAGTGACGGTAGAAATAGTAGTGTGCCTCACCCTGTTTTTCGAGAGCAGCGAAACACCTACCCAGTTGCAAGTAAATACTTGCGGGATCAGGCCAGGATTGTTTCAGGGTTTTAAGTACGGGAAGGGCCTCAGCCGGTTTTCCTTGTTCAAGATACGCCCTGGCCAGGAAGAACCTGGCAGTTGAATCTCCGGGATGTTTTTTGCTGTACGGACCTACGGTCGAGATGGCTTTTTGATACTTTCCTGCCGCGAAGTAGGCCCTTCCTTGATCCACTTTAAACTCAGGTCTTTCCGGGGCTGAAGACACAAGATTATCATATGCCTTCAGGGCCTTATCGTATTCCCTGGCGGCAAGGAGCGACTGAGCAAGACCATAGAGGAGGAACATATCGTCCGGAGTGGCACTGAGTTCCCGTTTGTAGTATTTTGTCGTGACCATTGGATCATGAGTCAAGACCCTTATCTTGACCTGTATCTTTCTCAGCCTGAATAGATCTTCCGGGAACTTTTCTACACATCGCTTCCTGTCCCAGAGATCTTCCAGATAGGTCACCCTCTCGCTGTCTACTGGGTGGGTGGAGAGGTAACTGGGTATGGCGCTTGTCCCGAGCCAGCGATATTTCTGCATTTTTTTTAAGACCGTAATCAGCCCACGGGGATCATAACCGGCCTTACATACCCACTGACACGCCCTCCGGTCTGCCTCTTCTTCGTCTGCGCGACTGTATTTAAGGGCGATAGAGGCATTTAGTGCGCCTGAAGTTGCGAATATGGCAGAACCCACCTGTCCTTGTCCCAAAAAGAGTCCGGCTATGGCTATGGCGGCAGTGGCTATGTTTATCCGCTGCATCCGCTCCATTCGCCTGGCTATATGTCTTCCCTGAACGTGACCTGTTTCATGGGCAAGGACGCACAGCAGTTCATTTTCAGTATCTATGACCTCAAGCAGCCCCGTGTGTACGAATACAAGACCTCCGGGCATGGCAAAGGCGTTCAGTCCATCATCCTGTATGACGAAAAACTCGTAGTCAAAAAATTTACCGTCAACCTGGTTAAGCACTTTTTGGCCTACACCGGACACATATCCGACAATTTCCGGATCTTTTATCAGTGGGACTTGGGACTCAACCATGCGCAGCAATTTATCTCTCATTTCCTGTTCTTCCTCAATAGACATCATTGCGAAGGCAGAAGAGGCCAAAGATATAAAGGCAAAGGTCAAAAGGCAGAGGTAAAAAAGGCGATTATACATATAATGAAGATACCAGATTTTTGATATCATGTGGGTATTCTGTTTTTTGCAGTCCTCTTTCTCCTGCGTCTGGCCTTTTTCCATTCAGGGTCGCGGTCTCGGGATTTTTTGTTCTTTTTTATTTTGTCAAGCCCGGAGGACACTATGTGTGAAGGCGTGTCGCGGAGCACAAAGGCCCCTATCTGCTCAGGTCGCGGGGCAATGCCCTTTGGGATTTTTTTGCCGACAGGCCTGGCTTCGCCGGATTTAGGTTCTTTGTGTTTGTCCTTCTCCCGAACAGGGGGGAGCGGTGGTATATTCATCCATTGAGGATCCAGGCCTTCAACAAGGTACAGAAGCTTGCCGGCCTTTCTGAAAACTACACCCGCCTTACTACTCTTAAGAGCCGTTATTTCCACTATAATAGGGTCCCTGTCTCTGCGCCCTCCGATTTTTAAAGCCATTTCCTTTTCTGTGGATAATACAATCCTCTTATTGTTATTGCTTGATTGTAGTCCACGAGCAATCACATGTGCATGGGCCTTTGGTCTTATGCTGACGTAAAGCAATTCCGGAGGTGTAGCTTCATTGTATATGGTAAGATCAGGGCTCTGCAATTCCAGTCTCACCCTGACATAATTTTCTTGCCATTCGAATTTTTCCGGTCTGTAAAGGGAGAAGAGCTGTGTAAGACCCCTCTTGGTAATATGGGAAAACCCTGCCTCTTTCATAAGTGCTTTATGAAGCTCTTTGATAGAAATCCAGCCGCCTTCATCCAATACTATGCCAAAGGCATCTGGCTGCCGGCCCAGCATGGCAAAAAGTATCTTTTCCAGCCGTTTTAACTCTTGCCTATCCATGATTCCCTTTTTACATTGATCGCTCAACTTAGATTGTAATAATTAAGTTAATGCAACGCCAGACACTTTCCCATTTTGAAGAGAACGGGTATTTATATTGCATAAAATAAACACAAAGAGGCTTTTCATTTGTTTTATGTAAAATCATGAACAAAGTCAAAGAAACAGTTCTTTTTTCGGCATTTGTGGCCGAAGAGGATATAAAGAAGGAGAAATCCAAGGCCAGAGAACTCAGGCGCAGTAGATGGTGGCACCAGAAATGTGCTAAAGGTGTTTGCTTCTACTGTGGGGGGCGCGTGGGGCCTTCTAATCTCACAATGGATCATGTGGTTCCTTTGATTCGTGGAGGAAAAAGCGTTAAAGGCAACTTGGTTCCGGCCTGCAGGGAGTGCAACAACAAGAAGAAATATCTGCTGCTCATGGAGTGGGAAGAATATATCAATTTACACAGGGCACAAAAGGTTTCGTGAGAGCAAGAAATATGGTAAAATAAAAATAATTATTTAGGTGGATAGGCTGAAGGCTGAAGTATTTCAACCATCTCGTAACGATCAAATGCCCTAAGTTTCGTCCCTAAAAGTCTTCAGCCTTCAGCCTTCAGTCTTCAGCCTGAATAGGCTAATCGCTTAATTTAAGTTCTAGTGAGGGAATTTTCACCCGAATGGCGGTAGCTCGCCCGTCGCGGGAATAACGATTGGGTGTAAGCGTCTGTCATTCCGGCGAAAGCCGGAATCTATTGGATAGTCGCAAAACATGATTTGTCCGGACTTATTGAGAAGTTACTAAAAATGTTGGATATTCAAGCAAGAGAATGTTCTGGAGCTGTGGAGCCGGATTTGGCTATTGAAAAGAATTTCGGAGGGGTGCAATGATTATGGAGAGATGTTCTTTGAGATTGTTTGCTGTTCTATTATTTATGGCAGTTGTGTCGTCGCCCGTTTGCGCTGGAGACGTCCCGTCTTTTGTCCTTGGTCCGGGAGATGTCTTGGAGATTTCCGTATGGAAAGACCTTGAGCTCACAAAACAAGTTATTGTTCAGCCAGATGGGTATCTAAGCTTTCCCCTTGTTGGACAGATAGAGGCCGGCGGAAAGACGCTGGTAGAGATTCAGCAGGAAATAGTGAAGCGTCTTGAGGAGTACATCCCGTCACCTACGATTGCTGTTCTTCCCCTTGAGATAAAGAGTTACAAGGTCTATGTGATTGGCAAGGTACACGAGCCGGGGGTCTTTATGCTCCCGGAGCTCATTAATGTTATGCAGGCCCTGAGCCTGGCAGGCGGTACAAATCCATTTGCCAACCTTGGTAAGATTTCCATATTGAGACAGGGGCCTGACGGTCAGTCGAGGATACGGTTTGACTATAGCGACGTTGCCAAGGGGAAGCATCTCGAACAGAACATTATGTTGCAGAGCGGCGATGTGGTAGTCGTAATGTAACAGAAATAGTGTCTATTTGGTGGACACGAAACAGAAAGTCGAGGGATGGCGTCGTGAAGTTATTGCGTTTGGGAACATATTTGTCCTTTATTATAAGTTTGTTGGCGGGGGTATGGTTTTCGGCCACAGAGGCGGCAGAAGTGACGTGGAATTCCCGTGTGGATGCAAGACTGAAATATGACGACAATATCAATTTTTCCAGTAGCTATGAAGAGCATGACTGGATTTATGAGATACGTCCTGAGCTTAAATGGCGAAGAAGGACTGATCAGAACGATTTTAGTTTAAGCGCCCAATTGCTGGGCCAGAAATTTGATACCCATAGTGACCTTGATACCCTGGATCAGTACTATCGTCTGAAGGCCTCAAGTCGGGTAAGGCCCACAGTGACACTGTCCTTTGATGGTAGCTATCGCAAGGATACGACCCAGGACAGCGAGTTGTCCGAGGAAGGCCTTAGGCTCTGGCGTGATGATCGTAAAGAATATAGACTTAATCCCTCCATGCATTGGCAGGCCACTGAGCGTTCATCATGGGAAATGGCCCTTCCTTTTCGCAAAGTCAACTACGAAGGAGATATTGGTTACGGAATATATGAATATGAAAATGAGGACCACCGGGAGGCCGGAATCTCCCTTAAGTACAATTATTTGCTGGCTGATGACCGCACCTATGTATATGTGAAACCCTCGTTTTCCAATGCGGATTTTGATGATGGCGAGACGGATTCATATAACTTGATGTGCGGCATTGACCGTGCTTTTTCCGAGAAGCTTAATCTCCGAGCCGGTGCCGGAATATATTACTCCAATATAAAAGACGATATCGAGGGGACTTCTAATGAGACAGGTTTTTTGGTCTCTGTAGAGGCATACGGTAAATTGGAAAGAGGGAACTGGCGGGCGGGTTACGTGAAGGACGTTTATCCAAGCGGAATTGGTGAAACAGTAGATCGCGACCGTGTGACCTTGAAAGGGATGTACCGGCTGAGCGAGCGAATGCGTCTCACCGGTAACGCAAGTTACACGGATGTGAGGTCTCAGGGCGATGAGGATAACGAGGATTACTGGACAGTTGATATTCGTCCGGGTCTTGTCTATCGTTTGACTGAGCATGCCAATATTGGAATATATTATCAACACAGATTTCTGGATGACCAGAGGGTCGATCGAGATACCAGAAGGAAGTTAGTCTGGATTTCCCTGAATTTTTATTCTCGATTAGAAGATTGGTAAATAACTCGTGATGGTGACATATTTTAGGAGACAATATGACCGAACCAGATCGCGGGCCTCAGACATTACAAGACTATATGGTCTTTTTGCGGAGGCGTAAGTGGTTTATCGTCGTGCCATGGCTGGTGATTCTTTGCATTGCATCAGTGGTAGCCTACCTGTTACCTGCCATATATCAGTCAAAGGCCACGATTCTGATTGAAGCTCAGCAGGTCCCGGAAGACCTGATTCGTACCACTGTTACCGGCTATGCCGAAGAACGTATCAAGACCATAACTGAGCAGATCCTGAGCAGGCAGACCCTGGAACAGATCATTAAGGACTTTCAACTCTATCCTGATCTCCAGGGCAACGATCCGGTGGAGAACATTCTGAGTAAAATGCGCGAAGATATCTTGGTGGAAATGGTAAGCGCCATGGTTCCCAGTCGGCGTACAGAGCGGCAAGTTGAGGTAAATGTGGCCTTTACCGTGTCCTATGAGGGCACCGATCCTGAAAAGGTCGTTCAGGTCACAAATCGCTTGACCTCATTGTTTTTGGAATACAACAAAAGCCTTCGCGAGAACCTGGCCAGAACTACAACAAATATATTGGAGCAGCAACTGGAGGATTATCGCGACACGACCCGTTTATTGGAAGAAAAGATCGCCCGCTTCAAGGAGGGACATCTGACTGAGTTGCCTGAGTTGATGCGGCTGAATCTTGAAACTGAGCGGCAGGTTCGTCGGCAGATCGAAGGCATTGAAGCCAAAATGCTGGCCCTGGAGGATCGCAAGGTCTATCTGGAGGGACAGTTGGCAACGATTTCACCCAATGTCCTGTTAACGGGTGGCCAGGTATGGGAGCCTCGCGACCGGTTAAAGCTTCTCCGAAGCCAGGCCATTTCCCTGGAGGCCGGTCTTTCACCCAAGCATCCGGACGTCATTAAGATACGCCGCGAGATTGAAGAATTGGAAAAGACGGTGAGTGTGTATAATAAGCGCAGGAATCTAGAGGAAATGCTGAATGATAAAGAAATCCGGTTGGAGAATTTGCGCGACCATACCACAGGCAAGCATCCGGATGTGCTGCGTCTGAAGCAGAAAATTTCCGATATTAAGATTGCCTTGGCGAAGAGTCAAGCCGATGAAGCCGGCAGTGCTGATCCTGCTGACAGTGGACCCACCAATCCGGCATATATCAATCTCCAGACTCAAATCAAGCGCACGGAGATAGAGATGGAATCACTGCAGACTCAGCGCAAAGAGTTGGATGATAAGTGGCAGCAATATGTCAAACGACTGGAGAAGATGCCTCAGGTGGAGCAGGAGTATCAGGATTTGGTCCGGGATTACAGTTCTGCTCAAACAAAATATAAGGAGACCTCGGCAAAATTTATGGAGGCGCGTCAGGCCGAAGGCCTGGAAGAGAGTCAAGTTGGAGAGAAATTCACAGTTGTGGATCCATCCCAGTTGCCGGAAAGGCCCATCAAACCGAATCGAATGGCCATTGTCCTGATAGGTTTTATTCTGGGTCTGGGCGCAGGGGCAGGTCTGGGGGCTGTTCGGGAATTCACTGACATGAGTATCAGGACTGTGAGGGATGTCAAACGGATCACAGGTGCCCCTGTAATAGCGGCTATTCCCGATGTGCAAGAACAGTCAAAGATGCAGTCAAAAATGAAGAGAGGTAAAGGGCCATGAGCAGGCTGGAAAAGGCCTTGAAGCGGGCCAAACAGGACCGTGATGACAAGGGGGCCAGTGTTGTTGAGACCCGGCAAAAACTCACGGATTCAGAGTATACTCAGACTCGGGTCGAAAAGGTGAGTGAAGCGGTCCTCAGAAAGAGCGGCGTACTGACTTCATCCATTTCACCTGCCATAATTGAGCAATATAATCTGCTTCGCGTACGAGTTTTAGAGGCCTTGTCCAGGGACGGCAGTAATTCCATACTGGTTGCCAGTCCTGGGCAGGGCGAAGGAAAGACTTTCACGGCAGTCAATCTTGCTGTCAGCCTGGCCCGCGAGAAAACCCGCACAGTATTGCTTATTGACACGGACTTGCGCCGGCCCGCTGTGCATAGTTACTTTGGATTGTCTCAGGAACCAGGGCTCTACGAGCACCTTACCAGGGGAGTGCCTTTATCTGAGTTGTTGGTTAATCCCGGCATGCCTCGCTTGACACTGCTGCCTGCCGGCAAATCTGAACAGTATCCTTCGGATTTCCTGAATACCCCGGCTATGCACAGTTTCGTGCGAGAAGTCAAGGGGCGTTATCCTGATCGTTATATAATATTTGACAGCCCACCCCTACTCGGTTTTTCAGATGCTTTGTATCTGTCTCGTTTTGCGGATGGCGTCATTATAGTAGTCCGCAGTCAAGAGACAAAAGAGGAAGACCTGAAAAGATCGCTTGAACTCTTGCGTGATCGCCATATTCTGGGAACCGTATTGAATGGGGTGCGTAGCGAGTTTGCTGAATGGCGGGGCTATGAGAAATATTATCAATAAGAACAGGCTGAAGGCTGAAGGTGGAGAAGGTCTTGAATGGTTTAATTCGAGCGTTGCGAGATAATTGATATGCTTCCACCTTCCACCTTCAGCCTAAACACCTAAGCACTTACCATGTATGAAGCCTTTTTTGGGTTTCGCGAGAAGCCCTTCACAATTCTTCCCGATCCGGCATATCTTTATATGAGTCGCCAGCACCGTCTGGCCCTGGTTCACCTCGAATACGGTCTTCTCCATAGAGCGGGGTTTATTGTTATCAGTGGCGAGATCGGCACGGGAAAGACGACCCTTATCAAGGCATTGCTTCAACGCCTTGATAATCAGACAGAAGTGGCCTCGATTTTTAATTCTACAGTGGGACCGGAGGAGTTTCTGAGTCTCGTGCTTCAGGAATTTGACCAAGACCCGGCGGGACTTGGCCGGACCGAAAAGTTGGACCGTCTGAACACTTTCCTGATCGATCATTATGCCCAGGACTACAGAGTGGTCTTGATAGTGGATGAGGCCCAGAACCTGAGCATTGAAACTCTGGAAGAGATCAGGCTCTTATCAAATCTGCAGACCGCGAAGGATTATTTATTGCAGATCGTCCTGGTGGGACAACCCGAATTGCGCCATAAATTGTCTCACCCCCGTATGGTACAGTTGGCCCAACGCATTGCCGTCCACTATCATCTGGCTCCTTTAGCAGAAAAAGAAACAAAACTCTATATTCAGCACCGCCTTGAGGTTGCGTTAGGAGAAGCAAATACCCGGAACATCTTTACCGAAGATGCCATGGAGGTTATTTTCCGGCATACCCAGGGTACTCCCCGTCTGATTAACCTGTTATGTGACGCGTGTCTGGTTTACGCCTATGCTGACGAAGTAAGCGTCATTACAGGAGCCATGGTGGAAGAGGCTGTCAAAAGCCAGGAAGAGAGCGGTTTTTCAGCATTATCAACTGCCACGATTCCAGCACCTGAATTTGAGGAGAATGTTTCTGCCATCACCGCTGCAGGCGAATCGCTGGATGTCGAGGGGTTGAGGGTTCTGGAGTCACAGGTTCGAGATTTACAGAGCAGTCTGTTGACCTTGAGCAGACTAGTAAATGAACGTCTGTTAAGCGGTGATGTCCATAAGTCCCCTGAGGTGGGTTCCAGTGAGGAACACCTTGTTAACTTGCTTGAAGAACAGCGTGCTGTGATCAAGCAAATGACCGGGGAACGGGAGGGCTTTTTACAGCGCATTGAGCAATTGACTGCGGAATTGTCAGATACATGCGAAGGGAATAATATAGATACAGGCCCATCTGAGATTCAGAAAGAAGAAGCTCTTGAAGAACATGTGCCATGGCATTTGAGAGTGCGCAACAACGCCATTTTCTGGATGATATGCGCGGGATGTATTTTACTGATTGCGGCAATGGTGTTTATGGGTGAGTCAATTTGGAGTCTATTGGACGAGTCGTTATTAAAGGTTTTTTCTTCTATTTGACAGATCCGGAGGTTTTTAAATGAAGGTCGTTATATTGGCAGGAGGTTATGGTACTAGGCTTTCAGAAGAAACCCAAATAAAACCAAAACCTATGGTAGAAATCGGCGGCAAGCCGATTCTTTGGCATATCATGAAGATATATTCTGCTCATGGCCTTAATGAGTTCATTATTTGCTGTGGCTATAAGGGATATATTATTAAAGAATATTTTGCTAATTACTACTTGCACACATCAGACATAACCTTTGATATGTCGAAAAACACAATGGAAACGCAACAATGCAATTCGGAACCCTGGAAGGTTACATTAATTGACACAGGTTACAATGTCGGAACAGGAGGGCGGCTAAAAAGGATTCATTCATTTTTGGGTGATGAAGATTTTTGTTTTACATATGGTGATGGAGTCAGCAATGTAAACCTCTCTGACCTGATAGCCTTTCACAGGGAGCGCAATAAACTGGCTACTGTAACAGCCGTTTTACCGCCGACAAGATACGGGGTGTTGTCCTTTAATGAGGGATGGAACGTCAGGGCCTTTGAAGAAAAACCGGAAGGCGATGGCGGGTGGATTAATGGCGGCTTTTTTGTGCTGTCTCCAAAGGTCTTGGATTACATTAATGGCGATGATGTTATGTGGGAACACGAGCCAATGAAAGGTCTCGTCAGGGACGACCAGCTTTCAGCTTTCCCCCACAAGGGTTTCTGGTATCCAATGGACACGCTCAGGGACAAGAACTATTTGGAAAAATTATGGGTATCAGGAAACGCTCCTTGGAAAATTTGGTGATGGCTGGCGATTTTTGGAAAAACAAGAGAGTTCTTATCACAGGGCACACGGGCTTTAAGGGCAGTTGGCTTTCCATCTGGCTACAAAGCAAAGGCGCTAATGTTACAGGACTTTCCTTAGATCCGCCCTCCAAGCCGAATCTTTTCGAAATTGCCCATGTGCGTGATGGAATAAATTCAGAATATTATGTAGATATACGCAATTTGGAAAAGTTGCATGCCGCATTTATTGAATGCCAACCGGAAATTATCTTTCATATGGCTGCACAGGCATTGGTGCGCCGCTCTTATGAAGCCCCTATCGAAACATTTACCACCAATATCATGGGTACGGTAAATGTTTTAGAGGCAGTCCGTTTATCTGACAGTGTGCGTGTAGTGGTCAATATTACCAGTGACAAATGCTATGAAAATAAAGAATGGTATTGGGGATACCGCGAAAACGAACCAATGGGTGGCCAAGATCCGTATTCCTGCAGCAAAGGCTGCGCTGAATTGGTAACGGCCGCTTATCGCAGTTCATTTTTCTCAAAAGATGGAGATGTAATACCTGATGTCCGGGTAGCAACAACCAGGGCCGGTAATGTTATCGGCGGTGGGGATTGGGGGGCTGACCGCCTTATCCCTGATATTATTCAGGCCTTTTTGAATCACCGCCCTATCATGATTCGATACCCCTCTGCCATCAGGCCATGGCAGCATGTTCTGGAACCTTTATGCGGCTACCAAATTCTTGCGGAAAAATTATTCCAGGAAGGAAAGGAATTTGCCCAGGGCTGGAATTTTGGTCCTAATGAAGAAGGAGCAAAACCTGTTTCCTGGATTGTAAGTCATCTGAAAGATCTTTGGGGTCTGGATGCAAGCTGGGAACTGGATTCCGCACCTCAGCCACATGAAGCCACCTATTTGAAACTTGATTGTTCGAAAGCCAGAAATCTGTTGGGATGGGCTCCCAAAATAGACATTGAAACAGCCTTAGAGTGGACTGTTGAATGGTATCACGCTTACCAGCATGGGGAAAATATGCGCCGGGTTACTGAGAATCAGATTGCACACTATGAATCGTTGAGCAGGGGATAGGAATATGAAGCATTTGACATGCCGTTTTTGTGGAACAGCTTTAAGGCATTCCTTTGTGGACTTGGGCATGTCTCCTCTCTCAAACTCGTTTCTCAAACATGATGAGTTGAATCAGATGGAGCCTTTTTATCCGCTACATGTCTATGTCTGTGAAAACTGCTATTTGGTGCAAATACCAGAATTCCAGAGTCCCGATCAAATTTTCAGTGATTATGCCTACTTTTCATCTTATTCTGAAACCTGGCTTAACCATGCCAGAGCCTATGTGGAATTCATGATTGGTAGGTTCGGATTTGACTCGGGCTCTCAGGTCGTAGAAATAGCCAGCAATGACGGATACCTGCTGCAATACTTCAAGAAAAAAGACATCCCTGTGCTGGGAATTGAGCCGGCTAAAAATGTGGCGGAAGTAGCTAAGGGGGCCGGCATCCCGACTGTCACAAAGTTTTTTGGATCCGAAACAGCCAAGGATTTGTCAGAAAAAGGGAAGCGGGCGGATCTGCTGCTCGGGAACAACGTCCTTGCACATGTACCGGATCTGAACGATTTTGTGGCAGGGATGAAGATAATGCTGAAGCCTGCCGGCATAATTACAATGGAATTTCCTCATCTGCTCATACTGATGGAGGAAAACCAGTTCGACACGATATATCATGAACACTTTTCGTATCTGTCCTTTCTCATTGTTGAGAAAGTTTTTTCCAAACATGGTCTCAAGTTGTTCGACGTAGAGCAAATCCCGACACATGGCGGATCTCTTCGCATTTTTGCCTGTCATGAAGAAAATAGGGATATGCCTGTACATAACCATGTCAATCAATTAAGGGACCTCGAAGTACAAAGAGGCTTAAATGACATGGACAGTTATAAATGTTTTTCTCAGAAGGTCCACAAAACAAAACGGAAGCTGTTGAGTTTTTTGATACAGGCTAAGCATGAAGGTAAAACCATCGTGGGTTATGGAGCACCGGCCAAGGGAAATACCCTCCTGAACTATTGCGGAATCAGAACCGATTTTATTGATTATACAGTCGATCGAAGCCCTCATAAACAGAATCTGTATTTGCCGGGAACTCGTATCCCAATTCATAATCCCGACAAGATTACACAAACCAAACCTGATTATCTGCTAATCCTGCCATGGAATCTCAAAGAGGAAATCATGGAGCAAATGGCATATATCAGAGACTGGGGCGGCAAATTCGTGGTATCTATTCCCGACCTTAAGATATATTCCTGATATAATAAGGAACGTACAATAAATAACTTGAACAAATTAATGTCTTTTTTGCTGTCTTCTTCGTTGCTCGTCGATCACATAACCCGTTATGCTCGCTCCTCGCGTCTTGAATACAACAAAAAATCCTATTAATTTTTGTTCAACTTATTTATCTCCCGTTCCCAAGTTTCTCTGATGAAGAAAGTTTTAATTACAGGCGCTACCGGATTCATTGGCAGACATTGTTTGCCCTTATTGTTGGAAAGAGGCTATGAAATCCATGCCACTTGCTCCAGAAAAACACATGGCGACCACCTGAATGTTAACTGGCATACTATTGATTTGTTAAATTCTGTCAGCGTCACGGAATTATTAAATTCGGTAAGGCCGACTCACCTGTTGCACTTTGCATGGTATGTCAAACCCGGAAAATGCTGGAATGCCATAGAAAATTTTCATTGGGTGCAGGCCAGCCTCGAATTACTGAGGGCGTTTACCCAATGTGCTGGGAAGCGTGCCGTTTGGGCGGGGAGTTGTGCTGAATATGACTGGGAATACGGTTTTCTCTCCGAAAAAAAGACACCGCTATCTCCAATGAGTTTTTATGGCTCCTGTAAACACTCTCTGCAATCATTGGTGACCGCTTTTTCTGAGAATACAGGCTTGAGCAGTGCCTGGGGACGAATTTTTTATCTATTTGGCCCACATGAACATCCAAAGCGGCTTGTCCCCTCAGTGATCCGATCGCTGTTACTAAATGAACCGGCCCGTTGCTCACACGGCAGACAAATACGGGATTATCTTTACGTTAAGGATGTGGCGGACGCCTTCGTTTCACTTCTTGAAAGCAGCGTTCAGGGACCTGTGAATATTGCCTCGGGCAGGCCTGTTTCGCTTAGAGACATGGTTTACAGGATTGCAGACCAATTATCGGGAAGAGATTTAATTCAATTTGGTGCTATTTCAACACCAGAAGCTGAACCTAACCTGCTGGTAGCTGACGTAAGGCGTTTATCAGATGAAGTTAGATGGTTCCCTAAGTTCACATTAGATAACGGATTAGAGGAGACCATTGCCTGGTGGAAACGTGAATTACGTATGGCATAGAAGGAACACGTCGATATGCAAGAAGTTGTCATATTAGGTGCAGGAATGGCTGGGTTCGGGGCAGCGCATCGATTACACGAACTAGGTGTCAAATCCGTCATGTTCGAGCGGAACAGGTATTATGGCGGTAACGCAGCTTCCTTCAGGAGTACAGATGCCTTCATATTTGATGTCGGACCACACATCTCTTTTACCAAGGTCAAGCGGATTCAAGATCTGTTCGCCGAAAGCGTAGACTTCGAATTTGAAACTATACAGGCCGGTGTGAATAATTACTGGCAAGGGCACCTGATAAAACATCCGGTTCAATGCAACTTATACGGTTTACCGGTTGATTTGGTAGTTAAAGCCATAAGTGATTTTGTGTACGCGAACAATCATGATTGCGGGGAAAACAAGAACTATTCCGACTGGCTTATTGCCAGCTATGGAAAAACTCTCGCCGAGACTTTTCCCATGCAATATACCAAAAAGTTTCATACCACCACAGCCGACAATATGAGCACTGATTGGATAGGGCCAAGGATGTACAGGCCGGGCCTGGAAGAGGTTCTTAGTGGAGCACTCTCTCCTCAAACTACTGATGTTCACTATGTAAGTCACTTTCGATATCCCACTCACGGCGGATTCGGGTCTTTCTTTAATAGGTTTTTAAGACAGACTGATCTTAAGATGGGATTTGAACTGGTAAATCTGGATCCCGGGAGCCGAAAGCTTTATTTCGCAAACGGCACTGAAATGACATATGATAAGCTCATTTCTTCCATTCCGCTGCCTGAATTGATTTCCATGATTGAGGGGGTGACCGCCGATGTTGTAGACGCGGCTCAAAAATTAGCCTGCACCACATGTGTAGTGGTTAATATCGGGATTAACAGGGACGATATCTCTGAAACCCAATGGACATATTTCTATGAAGATGATTTCTTTTTCACTAGATTGAGCTATCCCCACATGTTATCCCCAAACAATTCTCCCCGCGGTACAGGCACTATTCAGGCCGAAGTCTATTATTCCAACAAATATAAACCGTTGGACAGGGAGCCTCAAGAATGCATCGCGCCTGTCATCTCGGATTTAATACGTTGCGGAGTGGTCAGAGAGGACGATGAAATTCTTTATCGTGATGCACGAATCATTCCTTATGCAAACGTTATCTTCGACTTGGAACGAGCTGACGCTTTGTCTACAGTACACGGTTATCTCGATGACATTGGCATAGCGTATTGCGGACGGTATGGAGAGTGGGGTTATTTGTGGACTGACGAATCATTTTTGAGCGGAGAAAACGCAGCCCAACGAATAGTGAACAGCGAAGACCTCTAAGAAATTACTCGCTCATCTCTCTGGAATCTCACTCAAAATCCTCTGTCAACCAGGAACTTAGAGTTTACATCAATTAGATAAAATTTTTCCACTCAGTGGTAAAACTTTTCCTCTATCTGCTGTTGGCCTAGTTTTTCCTAGTTGGATGTTTTTGAACTCCGTATCTTTTTTACAATTTAGCCGGTATAGATCTTGCTATCTAAATCATAAGTATTTATAATTTAATTTTAAATGCGATTTTGTTATGTATCGGAACCATTGGGGTGGGCTAGTACGGGAGCATTATTAAGGATGGGAGCCTCATCTATAACGGTATTTTTTCGGAAAATATTAGTCCTGGTCTATTGTTGTCCCCTTTTTCTGTATTCGGCAACCGTTGCCCAAGCGATTTCTTTTTCCGATGATTTCAGTGCGGACACTACAGGTGGATACACGGTAGTTCATACCTGGACGAGCGGTGGCATCGGAGAATTCCTTTATGATGTTGCAGGTCAAAGGCTACATGTTCTTACTGGTAATGACATATCATTACAATTTTCCAGAAACCTGTCTGCATTAACCAGCGGAAAATTCAGCATCGATTTTCTGCCAACAGTCAAATATCCTGGTGGGGGAATAATCAAGATTCGCCTGGTGCAGGATCAGGACAACTATTACCAGGTAAAGAATTCTGACGGATACGGACCAAAGGAGGTTACAAAATATGTGTCCGGCATTGCAGTCGATACAACAGTTTTTGAATTTGAATTTGTTCAGAATAACGATTACAGCATTGTAATCAATTTCAGCCCGAGCCAGACCACAGTGAGCGCCTTCGGCGAACAGTTGGTGCTAAATACTGACAGCAGCACCATTACGGTCAGCAGTTTTGAAATCGAACTGACTCAACAGGATGCCTATTTCGACAATATCCTCTATACAGACACAACCGATACCACCCCACCTGTTTGGGACAGCACGGTTGGAATCTGTTCCGCTTCAGATGACACAACAGGCGGTTCTGTAACCGTGGAGTTCGGAACGGCGACCGATAATATTGACGGAACGAATGTAAAATACAACGTATACTATGCGCCTACTTCCTCGTGGGACGGCCTGGACTGGAACAACAATACGGCCATACCGGACGTCTCCCCTAGCTTGGGAGCAGTCTACTCCAACGCATACACCATCACAGGACTCCAGAATGACATAGAATATACCTTCGGTGTAAGAGTAGAAGACCAGTCAGCCAACGAAGACGGCAATGCAAATACGGCTGTCGCCATACCTGCGGCCCCTCCAGCCGATACCACCCCACCTGTTTGGGACAGCACGGTTGGAATTTGTTCCGCTTCAGATGACACAACAGGCGGTTCTGTAACCGTGGAGTTTGGAACGGCGACCGATAATATTGACGGAACGAATGTAAAATACAACGTATACTATGCGCCTACTTCCTCGTGGGACGGCCTGGACTGGAACAACAATACGGCCATACCGGACGTCTCCCCTAGCTTGGGAGCAGTCTACTCCAACGCATACACCATCACAGGACTCCAGAATGACATAGAATATACCTTCGGTGTAAGAGTAGAAGACCAGTCAGCCAACGAAGACGGCAATGCAAATACGGCTGTCGCCATACCTGCGGCCCCTCCAGCCGATACCACCCCACCTGTTTGGGACAGCACGGTTGGAATTTGTTCCGCTTCAGATGACACAACAGGCGGTTCTGTAACCGTGGAGTTTGGAACGGCGACCGATAATATTGACGGAACGAATGTAAAATACAACGTATACTATGCGCCTACTTCCTCGTGGGACGGCCTGGACTGGAACAACAATACGGCCATACCGGACGTCTCCCCTAGCTTGGGAGCAGTCTACTCCAACGCATACACCATCACAGGACTCCAGAATGACATAGAATATACCTTCGGTGTAAGAGTAGAAGACCAGTCAGCCAACGAAGACGGCAATGCAAATACGGCTGTCGCTATACCCACGGTCCCTTCAGGCGATACCACCTTTTCCGATGATTTCAGTGCGGACACTACAGGTGGATACACGGTAGTTCATACCT
>CAZYEJ010000003.1:0-20109 GCA_964646435.1 uncultured Thermodesulfobacteriaceae bacterium | reverse complement strand
ATACCGGACGTCTCCCCTAGCTTGGGAGCAGTCTACTCCAACGCATACACCATCATAGGACTCCAGAATGACATAGAATATACCTTTGGTGTAAGAGTAGAAGACCAGTCAGCCAACGAAGACGGCAATACAAATACGGCGACAAGTACTCCGACAGGAACAACCGTTATATTCTTAGACGATTTCAATGATGGTAATTCAGACGGATGGACAGTTGTAGTTGATTCACCAGGGAGAACCGCTGACTGGCAAGTGATTAATGGAGAATATAATCAATTAAATGATGTCAAAGGGTTTCAGGATAGTTTCCATTTAGGAACGTTCTCTTATTACGATAACGGCTTTGGCTTAAGCAATTATCAGGTACAAGTTGAAATCTTACCTGATTTGAATGAAGATGACTCGAGGGATACTGTTGGGCTCATATTTCGTTACGTGGATAATGACAACTATTACCGTTTCTCTATGAGTCGTTTCCAGGGGTTCGCCAGGTTAGAGAGAAAATCCAATGGGGTATTTTCAACATTAAAAGTTGACGGCAGAGGCTTTGACAGGGATCAGGCCTTAAATGTTTCCATAGATTTAGATGGCTCAAAAATTTTTGTGATCGTTAACAGCAGTCCGTTATTCAGTGTTGCCGATTCAAGTCACGCCACCGGAACTATTGCTCTATATACAATGAGTGAAGCAAAATTTGACAACGTAAAAATCTTAGAAAGTGACACTGATCCAAAGGTTGTTATTTCAGAACCGATAGCAAATTTTGTCGACATTACCGACACCGAACTGGCAAATGATATCTTAAATGTATCCGCACTTACAAGAAACTACCCTGTTGGAGGTGGCGTCGAATTCATACTAGATAATATAAATTCATCAGGCCAAATCTATGGTGAACCATTTGATTGTCAATTCACAAACGTTTCAGAAGGCAATCACACAATTGAAGCTTTAATAATTGATGACCTTGGTGATCAGGTAACCGGCCTACTCGCCAAAGACATAAATCAGAATGTTGGTGTAGGAGGTAAGGTTTTCGTTGCTTTTGGTGACAGTATTACCCAAGGTGTAGGCGACGACATCTCAAATGATGATTCATCCCAGGAAGGTAATAATAAGAGCAGGGGTTTTACGCCGATATTAAACGATCTGTTAACCAATTGCTTGCAACAGCCGATAGTGGTTGCTAATGAAGGACTCGGAGGCACAAGATCATTCGACGGAGCATATCGATTAGATTCTACTAAAGATCGCTTCCCTAATGCCGAATATTGGCTGATACTATTCGGAACGAATGATGCGGGAGCCACCTTGTTTACCCCCAGCGGAGTCAATTGTACAGAAGCAGACTTTCAAGCGGGAGAACCTTCGTGCCAAGGTACTTACAAAGAATATATGCGCAGCATTGTCTTGAACTTGAAAAACGATGAAAAAGTACCTATGTTGGCAAAGGTTCCTTTTTCAAGTACAGCAATTGCGGACGTGGATCAGCGAATTCAAGAATACAACACAAGCATAGATCAGCTTGAACTGGAACATTCGATTCAAGTAATTCCACCTGACTTTTACACTTATTTTAGCAACAACACCTTGGAGTTGGCCGACGACGGGGTCCATCTAGATGGCCAAGGTTACATCTCCATGGCCGATCGTTGGTTTGAGGCATTGACAGATCCACAACAAGGAATATTTCTGTGTCAATGAAAATGAGCTTTCGCTGCAGCGGAGATTTTGATGAACAAATTTAAAATAGCCGGTTTATTTATCGCTTTGACTTTCTTCCAGGTGCTGATGGTTGTTCAATCGAACCTTTCTTTAGCGGATGATACAGGAGAAGTTGAATCTCTGGTAATTGAGTTTTTTGAATATTTAAAGACTGGAGATACAGAAGCTATTATCTCTTCCTTGGCTGATCCTATCCTGAGTAATTCCAGGAGGACTTTGAGAAATCCCAATTATCCATATCAGTTAATGCAGGCATATGGTGGGGCAGAGGTGGTAGTGAAGAAGACTAAAATTATAAACGATTATACGGTTCGAACATTTGTCAAAATTAGAAACGGAGATGGCATTGTTTCGAAAACGTCTTTCCTGATTAAAAAAATAAATGACCGATGGAAGATAGCTGATGAAATAAAACATAAGAGAGCATCTCCTTGGCTCAGGTAACCCCTATATCTTGTGGTGAACCCTTCTGTGCTCTTCTCTGACGTGCTTTGACCCATCGCCTTGTTTTGGAAGAGGTAGTCCAGGCACGCCTCTTCCAAAGAGAACCGCGCCCCCGGTTCTGCAAGTGTCCGGGGATACTCTTCCATACCCGGAAACACTACATGTAGTATATACCTGAGTCAAGGAGATACCCCTTTAAATATAAATTGATCTATCAATACAAACAAATTCTTCCCGCACTCTTCATGCTTTCAGTGACTTTCTGATAGACCTGTCTTAAGTTAAGCTTCTATTCATTTTCCAAATTTAAGGACGTCTCAAGAGATAATAAACCAAGGTTGATAAATTGTTATGAATGACCAACGGTCAACTATTTTAATTAAGCCGGTGTCTGGTTGGCAATTAATTGATTTTGCCGAGATGAAAGAATACCGTGATTTGTTCTATTTCATGGTGTGGCGTGAAATCAAAGTGTTATATGCTCAGACAATCTTGGGATTTTCCTGGGCCTTATTGCAACCATTAATCCAGATTATAATATTTAGTATAATTTTTGGAAAAGTCGCCAAAATTTCGTCAGAAGGAATTCCCTATATCCTCTTTTCCAGTGTAGCAATAATACCATGGACGTATATGTCGCAGGCCATGTCACAATCGAGTCAAAGCCTGGTGGCAAACCAGAATATTCTTGGAAAGATATATATTCCAAGACTGATCTTTCCCATGACGCCTATATTGGCTAAATTGGTCGATTTCACAATTTCCCTTGTGATTGTTTTTGCCCTCATGCTTTATTACCGCGTTTCCCCTACGTGGAATATGCTTTTCCTGCCGTTTTTCCTTATAATGATGATTTCAATCCCCGCAGGAATGGGCATGTGGCTGTCCGCACTTGCAATTCGTTTTCGAGATGTAAAACATGCCATGCCCTTTTTTGTCAGAATGCTGATATATTCAGCTCCCATCGTATATTCAGCAGCTTCTATACCCGATACCTACCGGATTCTATATTCTTTGAATCCGATTGTCGGAGTTATAGAAGGATTTCGAGCCTCTCTGCTTGGCACATCGATGCCATGGACTTATATCTGGCCAGGCATTGTTACTGCAGCTTTCATCTTTATCGGCGGAGCCTTTTATTTCAAGAGAATGGAACGGATATTCGTAGACGTTATTTAGCAACGACTTTCGGCTCGATCTTTGGTTTGGAGGTTACATGTCGTCTGATTCCAAGAAAGAAATCTTCAACAATCAACAACTATAATCAAGACTCAGATAAGCAATATGGATATCGCAATTAAAGCTCGAAATATAGGAAAATGTTACCGCATTGGTATAAAAGAAAACATTAATGACAGTCTCGGTACTACTATAGTTCATTTCATTAAAAGCCCTTTCAAGAACTATCGCAAATTTCGTTCACTCTATAAGTTCGACGACGTTAAAGACAATTTATTTGCTGAATCCGCTGATATTGTATGGGCCTTGAGAGACGTTTCTTTCGATATTCCGAGGGGTCAAGTTGTAGGAATTATAGGCAAGAACGCAGCGGGTAAATCAACTCTTCTCAAAATATTATCACGAATTACATGTCCGGCTACAGGATATTGTGAAATCAGTGGTAAGGTTTCAAGCCTGCTGGAAGTCGGGACCGGGTTTCATCCTGAATTGACCGGAAGAGAAAATGTTTATTTAAATAGCACAATCCTGGGAATGAGAAAAAAAGAGGTGGACCGGAAATTCGATGAAATTGTAGATTTCTCAGGCATAGAAAAGTATATTGATACGCCCGTTAAACGTTATTCCAGCGGCATGAAGGTCCGTTTGGCTTTCTCTGTTGCAGCGCACTTGGAGCCCGAAATATTGATCATAGATGAAGTGCTGGCGGTAGGCGATGCGGCCTTTCAAAAAAAATGCCTGAACAAGATGCAGGATGTTGGGAAACAAGGCAGAACGGTACTTTTCGTTTCGCATAATATGTCAGCAGTCACTCGTTTGTGCGAAAGAACCATTCTATTGGAAGCCGGATCTATAATTGAAGATGGTCTTTCAATAGATGTTATTGGTTCCTATTTTAATGCGCAATCCGGTTCAACTGCAGTGCGCGAATGGCATAATCCGGCGGAAGCTCCGGGTGGCAATGTCGCACGCCTCCACGCTGTGAGAATTCGAACAAAGGATGGCCAGGTTTCACAAGCATTGGACATCTGTGAGCCCATTGCTCTTGAGATGGAGTATGATGTGCTCATGTCAGGGTACGTGTTAATGCCCCATTTTCACCTTCACAATGCAGAAGGCGTACATGTTTTTGTGGCTATTGACCAGGATCCTACCTGGCGAGGACGTCCCCGTGACACAGGACGTTACATCAGCACCGCCTGGATTCCTGGCAATCTCCTCTCCGAGGGCAGCCTGTACGTCTCGCCGGCTCTTGGCACCGTCGCGCCCAGAATCTTTCAGTTTCACGAACGCGATGCAGTTACTTTCTATGTCGTTGACAACTCGGATGGCGATGGAGCGCGCGGTGACTGGGGCAGCAGGCTGGGAGGGGTGGTAAGGCCGCTCTTAAGGTGGAGTACGCAATACAGTCCAAACTTGCAAGGGACAATGAATTAAGTGCAGCTTGCACTGCTACTCTTATTGCCGGTTCAAGCTACATCCTAAGGTACATATGCACATGCAAAGAAAGTTGCCAAATTTTCTAATTGTTGGAGCTGCAAAAAGTGGAACCTCGTCTCTTTACCAATATCTTAAACAGCATCCTGAAGTCTATGTGCCGCCAACGAAAAAAGAACCCATGTTCTTCGTGTCAGCTATCTATAAAAAACTCAGTCGGAATGACCCTCGTCACGAGATTGCCGATCGTATAGTAATATGCTCATTGGACGACTATCGGAATCTCTTTGAACGCGCAAGAAATGAGCAAAAAGCGATAGGTGAAGCTTCAGCAGCGTACTTATACCATCACGAGACGGCAATTCCCAATATAAAAACTCATTTAGGCGATATTAAGGTAATAATAATATTAAGAAATCCAACAGACAGAGCTTACTCATCTTATTATCACCTGGTAAGAGATGGTGCTGAAAATTGCTCTTTTGAAGACTTTTTAAAAAAAGAGGAAGAAAGAAAAAGAGAAAATTGGGATATCTTGAATTATCCTAAGAGCCTTGGATTTTATTATGATCAAGTAAAGGCATACATGGATAATTTTAGCGAAGTGAAAGTTTGTTTGTTTGATGATATGAAACGGGATTCTCTCAAACTAGTCAAAGACGTTTACGCATTTTTAGGCATAGATGAATCTTTTGTGCCGGACACAAGTTCTATATACAATCCGTCAGGTGTACCGATGAATAAGCTGCTTCATTGTCTTTTAAGCACAGACAATTTTGTAAAAAGTGCCTGCAAACCACTAATCAGAGCAATCATTTCACCCGAAAAGGCATCAAAGTTGTGTAAGATTTTACAAAAAAAAAATATTGGAAAGAAAGCAATGGACAGTAAAACCCGTCAATTTCTTAAAACGCTGTATCGAGAAGACATCCTGAAACTACAATCCTTAATTCATCGTGATCTTTCTCGTTGGCTTCAGTGAAGTCTTCTTACGCACAGAACTTGACGATATTGAGCGATTGCTCGGATCTATATCCGTAGAAATGGTTGACAAGAGAATCTCCTGGCGAGATCTTTTTCAAATTAAACTGAACCAGTGCCCAAACCAAGCGTTTGACTGCTGCCATGAAACCGGAAAAATTTTATGAATCAATGGGCGCGTTTTTGGATGCGTTTTGCAGGTCCGACAGGTACCGGCCGGTTCTTCATGTGGCTGGCTTCGTGGTTTGTTCCACCCTACAAAGCGCGCATTCCTCTTGCCTTCCTGAATCGAGATGGATTTATAGAATCAACCGCAATCATTCACCATCCGGATTTGAGTCTTGGGAAAAATTGTTTCATCGGGGACCGGGTAGTTCTCTTTGAACGAAAAGGGGGAGGTAAGATTGAATTCGGTGACCGGGTCGAAATTCTGAGGGATTCCATATTTGAGACGGGGCTCGGCGGCGAAATAATAGTTGGTTCTCAATCAAGCATCCATCCTGGTTGTCATCTCTATTCGTATGTGGAGCCTATAGTGATTGGTAATGGAGTGATGATAGCGCCTAACTGTGCTCTTTATTCCTATGACCACGGAATCGCGTCCGGTAAAACCATCCGCGAACAGCCTCTGCAGTCAAAGGGACCTATCAGCATCGGAGATGATGCATGGTTAGGTGTAAGGGTAACCGTACTGAATGGAGTACGAATAGGAAAAGGGGCAGTTATTGCGGCAGGTTCCATAGTAACGCAAGACGTTCCGGACAGCGCCGTTGCAGCCGGAGTACCTGCTCGTGTGGTAAAAATGCGCAGCGATATCACTTAAACTTAACTTGATAGTATAGGAATTTCCATTTTTTGACAGGATCAACAGGATAAAAAATATTAAGAAATCCTATAAATTCTATTGATCCTGTCAGAGAAGTCCTGCCGAAGGCGGCTCATTTATTCAAAGCTATTATGTCGTGTTAAGGTTGTTTTATGACAAATTCTAATTCTCCATTAGTTAGTATCGGTATCCCCACATACAACCGCGCTGACGGTTTTCTTAAACAGGCCCTTCAAAGCGCTGTGAATCAAACATATGGGAACATTGAAATAATAGTCTCAGATAATTGCTCAACTGATCACACGGAAGAAGTCGTTCACG
Source organism: uncultured Thermodesulfobacteriaceae bacterium (assembly GCA_964646435.1). Taxonomy (GTDB): domain Bacteria; phylum Desulfobacterota; class Dissulfuribacteria; order Dissulfuribacterales; family UBA3076; genus UBA3076. The sequence continues at coordinate 13,196 of CAZYEJ010000003.1, read as the reverse complement.
GATTTTTCAGTCCCCGCATCCGATACTTCAAGCAGACCGAGAATATTGGTCCTGTCAACAATTTCAATTTCTGTGTACAAGAAGCCAGAGGACAGTACTTTCTCATGCTCCACGACGACGATCTCATAGATCCGGATTTTGTGGAGGCTTGTATGACGGCGGTCGATGACAATACTGATATGGGTGTGATTATCACCGGAACACGCAAAATCGATGGAAACGGTACTATTTTGGCTGAAACGCCGAATCGTCTCCAGTACGATTCCACGAAGGACTTCTTCTTAGGATGGTTTTCCGGGAAGGTAGCATTATACTTGTGCAGTACTTTGTACAATTGTGAACGCCTCAAAGAAATCGGCGGATTTCGGTCAAGAACGAATCACTTCCTCGATGTGGTGGCGACCGTAAAATTAGCAGCGTTATATGGCAGAGCAGATGTTTATGACGTGAAGGCAAGCTTTCGGCGACATTCTGCCAATATGGGAGGAGATCCCTCGCGGGTTTACGCTTGGTCCGAAGATTGCGTCTATTTGTTGGACGTGATGTGTAATCTTTTATCCAACGATGATGAAAGGGTGGAAATCAGACGCTATGGAATACGCTTCTTCTGCACAAAGAACTATCGATTAGCATCAACAATTGAATCTTCCATGGAACGGTTAAAAGTTTACTTAATGATATATAGAACATTTGATTATTGTTATTCTCCGTTCAGTTACTTTAGGAATATGAAGTCATTAATGGCTCGACTTAAGGGACAAATCAAAAGAACATTGATGGGATGAGAGTATGAGGATTGCCGTAGTCACGAGTCCATTTCCATCTCTTTCTCAAACCTTCGTTCTGAACCAAATTACAGGTCTTATAGACCGTGGACACGAGGTGGAAATTATCTCTTTTGCGAAAGAGAATTGCTCCAAATTTCACGAAGAGGTAATGCGCTATGACTTGCTGAACCGCACTAGTTATCCGTTTGAACTGGAAATAATGCCGCGAAATTTATTCCTTCGTTTTTTGAAAGCCGTTGTTTATTCAGTTGTATTCCTTGCCAAGAATCCCGTTGCAGTATTCAAGTCGTTAAATTTTATCAAATATGGTAGAAGGGCGGCTTCCTTAAGGCTGTTTTTTTTGATGGTTCTTTTTCTGAGAAAGAAACCATTCGATATCATTCATTGTCAGTTTGGGCCGATAGGAGCTGCAATACTTACTTTACAAGATATAGGTGCTATCAAAGGTAAATTAGTCACATCATTCAGGGGGTACGATGCAACAACCTTTTTGCGGAAGCATCCAGATGCCTTCCAAGATCTTTTTCGCAAAGGGGATCTATTTTTACCTGTGAGCGATTTTCTCAGGCGACGTCTTATTGAAGAAGGTTGTGACATACAAAAAATACTGGTCCATCGTTCCGGCATTGACTTTTCGAAGTTTAAATATTCGGCAAGACAACGAAATTCAAACGAACCGACCAAGGTATTGACGGTAGCAAGATTAGTTGAAAAAAAAGGAATAGCATACGCGATCCAGACAATTAGCCGTGTAGTTTCCTCAGGTCGACGTGTGAGCTACACTGTGGTTGGAGACGGGGATCTGCGAGATGACCTGGAACGTCTGATTCAGGACTTAGATATAAAGGCGGCAGTACAATTAGTTGGCTGGTGCAGCCATGACGAGGTAATCCGCTTTCTGGAGTCAGCACATCTTCTGATGGCACCAAGTGTCGCTGCCGCTGATGGAGATCAGGAAGGAATTCCGAATGCCATAAAAGAGGCCATGGCCATGGGTATCCCGGTGCTTGCAACCCGTCATAGTGGAATCCCTGAATTGGTCCAGGACGGTACATCTGGATTTTTAGTTCCTGAAAGGGATGTTGAGGCGCTGGCAGAAAAACTGGAATATCTCGTGGAGCATCCGGAAATCTGGCCTGAGTTGGGAAAGGCAGGCAGAGATTATGTCAAAAAGCATTATGACATTCACAAATTAAATGATCGTTTGGTCGAAATATTTCAGTCCCTTTTGGATAGGGATGATATTCACTAACACTATTTTTTTGACAAAACAGGTTCAATGGCTAAGAGTTAATAGGATAACTCCTTTGGGGTCTATATAACCAGATTCTATACCTTGCTTACTCCAATTTGAAAGACAAATAAAAAAAGGGAATGGCAACAATGCTTACCGGTCTGTCATGGAAATGGAAAAGAAATGAGTGCCCATACTCAAACATCTTCATTTTCCTGGGTATTTTCATTGTTTTTTTGGTGTTAAGATTGATTGTCTGGAAAAACACCGTTCTCCTGGAAGACACTGACAGTCTATTCTATCTTAACAACATAAAAACTTTTCTCACTTTCAACATCAAGGAAATCCTGGATTTATCCCCGGACAGCACGCCATTTTATCCCTTTTTCGGTGCCCTATTCAGTTTGCCCGGCTGGTCTGTTGAAACAGGAGCTAGGCTTACTTCTCTTTTTTTTAGCTCAATTTTATTCATATCAATTTATGGTATAGGAAAACGGATTGCCTCGAATACAGAGATCTCCCTCGCGCTAATTATTTTGAGTTTCAGCCCCATTCTCATACCTTTTTCGTTCAGTGTTTTGACTGAACCTTCTTATGTTGCAACCGTCTATTTTGGATTCTGGTTATTCTGGAAACAACATCAGAGCCCTAAATGGTGGACGGCTGTAATCCTTGGAATGATATTCGGCTTGGCTTTCTTAAATCGGGTAGAAGGAATCTTATATATCGTCTTTATTCCTTTTTTCCAAATCAGTTATTATTTATGGGGAAAATTCATTAACCGCCAATCACATTTTATTACCAGAAAATATCTTACAGTATGGACGCTCATTTATATTGCCTGTTTCTCCCTAGTAGTTACTCCTCAAATCTGGCGGGTTAGTCATAAAATGGGAACTCCGGCAATCAACGGGAGACAAGCTTGGTCGCTTGTTCTCAATAATCCGGATGGGAGGTCCTACAATGAAAAAATATACGGTTTGGATTACAGCCCAGGACAGTTAAATATGAAATATATTCAGAGCCATCCAGAAACACTAAATAATTTCAAAACACAGACAGGCATTATTGATTATATTGGAACGGCTGTTAGGGAATTTAATAAACTCTATCAAAAGCAAATAGGGATTTTGATAGGGCCTTTAGGATTGATATTTTTCGGTTTCGGTCTGTTGTCATTATTAGAAACAAGGAGATTATTTGAAGTATTCCTAATATTATCCTTCATCGTTTTAAACCTGATTGCGCCTTTGTTACATAATGTAGTTATGAGGCATATTGTTATTATTGCCCCAATAATGATATTAATCGAAGGAATTGGTATCTATTATTTCTCTGATAAGTTACTAAATGCCTTGCAAGCTACCAACTTGGGCTCAGCCAAAATAACTCTTTCATTAATATCTGTTTGTTGCCTTTTTGCGGTCTCTACCCCCCAATTATGGAAGGCCTGCAAACCATCTCATTTCAACCAAGAGTATAGTCCTGCTGAATTAAGTAAACCGGCCGACATTATAGTTGACATTGTGAAAAAAGAATTATTTCGTCCACCCAACATCACCGCTCGAAAAGGCTATTTATCTCATTTTACTGGCGGCAAACAAATCTATCTACCATATACAGACTATAAAGGCCTCGTTAGGTACTGTGAACTGAATAACGTTGACTTCCTTTACCTCAAACATCGGAGAGTCAAAAAATATCCACTACTCACTAATTTTTTACAAAAAGAATCGCATCCTGATTTCACGTTACTATATAATGGAGTTGATGCTTTTGGTCAAAAAAATGAGCTATTTCGTTTTCATTAGTAAATGATTCAACCCGGATTATGCAGTTGCCGAGTTTGCCGAAGATGCGAAGCGGAGGGTGCGTAGACGTACTTTGGTACTTCACGCGCCTGACAACAAAGCGGATTCGGTAATATCGGCAACCCCTTGCGGCTTCAAATGCCGAAAAAATATATCAAAAAACAGCTTTACCTTTTGGGTGAAAGATTTAAATACATTTGTAAAGTATAATAGATCAATATTAAAAATAAAATTCCCTTTTTCGGTAGTTGAAGTGCATAATTCGGGTTCAACAATTTCTGTTTGAAATTCCATGTGCAAACCGAATAATGCTTTGTCTTGCACCTTTTCTGAGATAAAGGGTTAGTTATATGAAGAGAGTACTAATTACCGGTGCCGGAGGATTTATTGGTTCACACCTTTCAGAAAGCTGTGTCGAATTAGGTTTTAAGGTTAAGGCATTTATTAGATATAATTCCCGGAACGACTGGGGTTGGCTTGAGGACTCCCCGTTCAGGGACGAAATAGAGTTTGTTTCGGGTGATATACGTGACTTCGATTCAGTTTTAAGTGCAATGCATCACGTGGATACCGTTTTTCATCTTGCTGCGTTAATCGGGATACCATATTCCTACGTTTCTCCATTGGCATATATAAGAACAAATATCGAAGGTACATATAACGTACTCCAGGCAGCTAAAACACTAGTACTTTGATTCATTAAAATATTTACAATTAAGCAAGTCCAAAATCAAATTTTTTCCACCGATAAACAACAGGGGCAGAGTTTATTTCCTCTATCCCTTGCACGATACGGTTTTTGAGCTCTTTTTTCGAGTTGACACGAATATGCCTCAAATCAGAAAAGATTGTTTCAATCTTTGAAGAGCATACAGACATAATAAGGAAAGACAGACGTGACACTTATTATGGACACAAGGTTTGTTTGACGGGTGGTGCCACGAATTTAATCCTTGATTGTCTCATTCTGGAGGGCAACCCGGCAGACTCGACACTTACAGATACAATATTTGACCGGCAGAATAAATTGTACGGACGGTATCCTCTCAAGGCTTCCCTGGATGGCGGATTTGCTTCGCGAGACAAGCTGAAGTCAGCCAAGGGGAAAGGCGTTAAAGAAGTCTGCTTTGCAAAAGGCAAAGGCCTCAAAGAAGATGAGATGTGCCGCAGTTCTTATGTTTATAGAACTTTGCGACGATTTAGGGCTGGTATTGAGTCCGGCATATCGTGGCTGAAAAGAAGTCTTGGGCTTGATTGCTGTCTGTGGAAGGGTTTTGATTCCTTCAAGAGTTATGTTTGGGCATCCATTGTCTCGGCGAATCTTCTGACCTTGGCAAGAGCCAAACTGTCAGAACAGTGAAGCATGAAATAAAAAATCTTTTTTCAGATGGACAGGTACGCCCAAAAATCGCAAAAGGGGCCTGAATCAAAAGCAAAAAATATTTCTAACCCAGAGAAAATAAATGGTAGTGTGGTAAACTCTCCTCTGCTGGGATAAATTGAGGCGAAAAACGCCATTTATGGACAGACACTAGTTAAGCATCTGTTGTCAATTAGTTTAATAGCGACAAAGTAGAATGGCCCACAGAAAAGAGGAAAATCATAAGCTGGTTGGGAGCAGCGTGGCAAACGAACCAGTTCGAAGATTCGTTCCCGGATTGAACATGTATTTGGCATGCAGGCCCAAAGAACCAGTGCCCCTTTTGTTAAATGATGCGGAAACTAATGGCAAGACAAGAAGATAGATAGTGTTGTTAAAAAAATAAGTGCATATAGCTTTGTAGGTAAATATGACTGCTCTTCGAAAATCAGCTAATCTTTCAGAAATCGAACCGGAATTATCCATTGTAATACCTTCTTTCAATGAGCAAAACAATTTACAAGCGCTCTATTCAGAGCTTATGAAAGTATTGCCTTCATTAAATATGACGTGGGAAATTATTTTTTCTGATGACGGCAGCATAGATAACACCTGGGGAGAAATTGTCTCTTTGCATGAAAAAGATCGCCGAGTTAGAGGTGTTCGTTTGTCTAGAAATTTTGGGCATCAATATGCTCTTCTTGCCGGCTTGTCTCATGCGAAAGGCAAGGCTGTAATAACAATGGATTCTGACCTGCAGCATCCCCCTGAATTGATAAAAAAACTCGTCGCCGAATGGCAGAAAGGAAATAAAATTGTTCATACTGTCCGGATGGATATTGAAAAAATTTCATTTTTCAAAAAGATAACCTCAAAATTATTTTATCGGATTTGGTCATTTTTGTCCGGCATTGAGATTGAGAGTGGGATGGCAGATTACAGACTTTTAGATCGCCAGGTTTTAGATAGTATCTTGGAATTTCGTGAGGAAGGTCTGTTCCTGAGAGGGGTTGTCCAATGGGTCGGCTACACAAGTTCAAAAGTCTCTTTTCACTGTCAGAAACGTTTCAGTGGAGAAAGCAAATACACTGTAGGGAAAATGATAAAATTCGCCATGACAGGAATTACTTCCTTCTCGGTGGTTCCATTGAGGATTGGAATATTTATTGGTGTTATCACGAGCTTGGCCTCTTTTGTGGAAATAATTTATGTTATATATGCAAAACTGATTGCTAAGACAACAGTTCCAGGTTGGGCTTCAGCAGTCTCTATCCTCTCCTTTCTTTTTGGGATTTTGTTTATTTTGTTAGGTCTTATTGGGCTATATGTCGGGAGAGTTCTTGTTGAGGTGAAACGCAGGCCTAGATTTCTTGTCAGTGAATTTTTAGGTGTTGATGATAATAGTCAATAGCGGAATAAAAAATTTTGTGTCCCAAACTCCACATAGTTTATATCGGTGCCACTCCCTTCCAACCTATGGTACTCTGTCATTTTTTTCGTTTCATATGGACATGGTTGCATATAAGATGTAGGCTCTATATGTGTTTCAGGTTGGTAGTTTATAACGCCTTTTACAATCCATATTTCCCCTTTGCTAAAGGGGGACTTGACAGCAGCCACGGGTCGTTTCTGGGAAATTGAATCCACCAACCTGGAATCCATAAAGAGCCAAGATGTATTTAAACTTCTGGGCCTGAATACTTCAGAAGACTTTTTTGATTGGTTAAGCTGGAATGAGAGTGCAACATGAACGAAGGTTCGATGATTTCTTCAACAAACTGTATCGTCTGCGATAGCGTCAAAATTGGCTTCACCTATGCGTCATTGAGACGTTGCCACGACTGTGGCTTCGTATTTGCCGACAGCGACCTTTCCGACGACGACTATCGCAAATTGTACGGTGAGGGATATTTCTCTGGAGAAGAATACGCAAATTATGTAGATGACCGACCTTCCCTTGAACGTAATCTTGCGTTTTTTCTGCGTCTTCTCCTGCCCTACGTGGAACATCGAAGAACCCTGCTGGAGATAGGGTGTTCATACGGTTTCTTCCTCAACTTGGCGCGTTCCCGATTCGATGCGATTGGCATCGACATAAACGCGAGCGGCCCTGCGTACGCCTGTGAAAAATTGGGCGTCAATGCGGTTAGCGCCGACATCAGGACACACGATTTCGCCGGTCGCAAGTTCGACGTGTTCTGCATGTGGGATACCATAGAACACATTCCCGATCTTCCGGGTTGTATGGAGCGAATAGTCGAGCTCGCCAGTTCGGACGCAATGCTTTTCTTGACCACTAACGACATCGGAAGCCTAAACGCCCGACTGAGGCGGCACAGATGGCGTCAAATACATCCGCCCACTCACTTGTGGTACTTCTCTCGCCGGACGATCAGGCACTTCCTGGCTAAGTACGGTTTCGAGGTGCTGGAGCTACGGTCTGTCGGCTACAGCCGGAGTGTGGGCAACATGCTACATAATGTTCTGAAAGGTCGGCTGGCGGTTCCCCGCGCTTTGCTGAACAGGGCCGGGATCGGACGCGTCAATTTTTGCCTGAATCTGGGCGACATCTTCTGGCTGGCGGCCAGGAAGGTCTGACTATTCAACTCTGGTAAGGTATTGCTTGAAACCAAAACCTTTACCGGAAGAATAGCTCAATGCATCTGGATACTATCACAAAGCTTGGCTACTCACTTAAGTCGGGAACACTTTGCAGTACGCTAGATGGAGGTTCCGGCAAATAATAAAACAACACAAGACTATTGTGAGCTCTTGCTAAGTGATTGAATTTGCTGAATTTTCTGCCTTAAATGGGTAGCCAATAATTTCAAGCATTTAGCACTCAGTCACTGTGAATGAGTTTATGCGTGAATCAAGGTTTGCAGAGTATACCAAGCATCTTTTTAACCACCTGCACTGTTCTGTAGGGACTACCCAATATCACCTCTTCTACATCTGAGACAATCAATAACAAGGAAAAAAGATGGAAGAGAGTAGCTTATGGGTACAAAGACCGTCCGATATTTCCGGTTAAAAGTTCATCAACATTGCGGACTCTTGTACTCAAAGATTTCAACTTAAAGACGAAAGAGCAAAAACATTACATTTAAAAATTACTGAGGAGATTTAATAAGTCGGCTGTGGTTGAGGACAAAGCCGTGGCCTAGGAGAATTTGAGCGGTGTGGCAGGCGAGATTGGCGTCGGTAATGCAACTGATGGTTTGATCCTTGCGTTGAAGGCATTCGGATTTATTTTCGTTTTGCCGGTTATGCTTTAATGGACAGAAAAGCTGTCGATGCCCTGAAAGAATTCAGGGAACGGGATCCATTTCTGCGGGGGCTTATAGGGCTTATAGGGTTCAAGGGAGATGTTGTATAAAGAAGAAGAGCGGTCAGCAGGGACGTCAAAATATAAGCTCGTGGATATGTTCAAGCGGGCAATAACAGGCATTACTTCTTTTTCCGATACACCACTTTATCTTTCATTTTATACTGGATTCTTGGCGTTAAGCATTTCTCTAATTTATGCAATATGGGTAATAATTGAAACAGTTTTTTTCTACTCCCAGGTCCCAGGCTGGGCTTCTACAATTCTTGTTGTTATCTTTTTCGGGGGAGTGCAATTAATCTCAATTGGAATACTGGGCATATTTATTAGCAAGGTTTTTGTGGAGACAAAAAGAAGGCCAAGTTTCATTATTGCTGAATCATCTGGTTTCGATATTGATTAAGGGATAAATAAATCGCGGTGAACCTAAGTTGAGCGATTAGCGATTAGCGATTAGCTATTAGTTAATGATTACAGGATGTTTTGCCATTACAAAATTAGGTATTAGCTGTTAGCGGTTAATTTGCTGCTGTTTTCCAAATAGGTTACTAATACCTAATACCTAATACCTAAAAGCTAAATGCTAATAGCTGTTCATCACGGATTACCACACTAATCCGTGATAAACCATTTTTCAAAGCTAAACGCTAATGGCTAACAGCTAATCGCTCAACTTAGATAATACCATTATGTCAAACCTAAATAGTTTAATTATATTTATTGCTTATGCGCTATGTAGCGGTTGCGGACTAATAATATTAAAAATGGTGATGTCCGATACGGAGCTATCTCTTGCCAACATTGCATCCTTAATATTAAGTATAAAGTTTATAATAGGCTTTATACTTTATGCTTTTGGATTTTTGCTTTGGATGTTTATTCTATCAAAATTTAAGCTAAACGTTGCTTTTCCGGTAGCAATGTCATTGTTTTTTATTGTTTCCAGCTTAGGAAGTTATTGGGTATTAGGTGAAACCTTTACGGCTAAGCATATAGTTGGTATGGGTCTGTGCTTTCTAGGCATTCTTCTGATTGGGAATTAAATAGATAGATAATTAATAATAAATAAAGGAATAACAGATTGATCTAATGAGATCTCTGGTAAGGTGGTATCGCAGGTGAACAGAAAACCCGATTTTTTAATCATAGGCGCCCAAAAAGCTGGCACTAGCTGGCTTTGGGATATGCTAAATCAACATCCAGGTACAGCCTTACCTAAAATTAAAGAAATACATTATTTTGGCTCATCTGAATTATACGCTCGTGGGCCTGATTGGTATTATGAGCATTTTGCTCAAACAGACAGGTCAAAGGTCACAGGGGAAGCTTCTACTACTTATTTTTATGATTACGTACCATTTTGGTATAATAAATCCAGGCAATTGGAAATAGACCGTTCCCTGCCATCTATTCCCGAACTTGTCCTATAGGAAACTCAGGCTAAGCTATATTTATGAAAGTACTTTACTACTGTCAAGAATATTACTTTAATCATGGTGGTCGGACGCATGCGAGAGAGTTTTTTTCGGCATTCAGTAAGTTGCCGGAAGTTTCTTGTATAGAAGTGTTCCCAAAAAGAAATGGCGGCAATCATAAAAGGCACGAAAAAGGCCGGGGAAAGCTCCGCTTTTTGCCCTCAAGGCTCAGAAGGTTGATGTATTTCTTTATTCCTGCATTTAAAGGCACCCAGGAGCTTATCGAAATAATTGCTCGTGGTAAATTTGACTGTCTTTTGATGAGATCTGGAACCAGGATTCTTTTGAAGAGGATCAAAAAAGAATTTCCCGATTTAGTAATATGTCTTGAAATAAACGCTTTTGTTTCCGATGAATTCTTCCGAAATCCTTTATTACGTTATTTGGGCCGAACGTTAGAATTCAATCGAATACGTTCTGCTGATTGTTGTGTGGTAGTTTCTTCTTTTCTGCGAAACGCTATTGCAAGGCGATGCCTTAATAATGAAAAAATTCTAGTAAACCCAAATGGGGTTAATCCGGACATATTTATCGGGGCGGATAAGTTTGACAGACAAGCAATTCGCTCAAAATATAATATTCCACAGAAAGCCTTTGTGGTTGGATATGTTGGAGGTATGGAGCCATTTAGAAAATTGCCGGAAATGATTCATATGATAGCTCGACTGCGTGCTGACGGCGAATCGGATCTTTTTCTTTTATTGGTGGGCGACGGAAAAGAAATGCCCAGTATTAAAAAGGTGATCAGAGAGAATGAGCATACATTGGATGGCTACATCTCCTGCCTGGGGTGGCAGGCTTACGAGAAAGTGCCCGAGCTAATGTCTATTTTTGATATAGCTCTTTTTCCTTTTACTGCGCCATATTGCTCTCCCCTCAAACTGTTTGAGTATTTAGCCATGGGTATTCCAACGATAGGACCTGATGTGCCAGCTATTGGAGGTGTTCTTGAAAACGAAAAACACTTGTTGCTTGTTTCCCGGGACGGGAGTGATCTAAAAAATGTTATTATTAAATTGAAAAATTTTGAGAAGCTGCGAACAGCTCTAGCTTCAAGTGGTCGACGACATGTTCTGGATAATTTTACGTGGAATCAGAATGCCCAGCGAGTTTATTCCCATATTGTAAAGTGTTGTACTCATTAGGGTGTGTGAGCCTATTTGCTGGCGAACAATGAAAACAGAGCTGATATAGTAAGGGAGTTAGAAAAGAGCAAACATACAAAGCTATTTAAAAGATTGTGGTTAAAAATCTATTTGAAGGCACAAGTTAAAAGTATGTTACCTGACAAGATTCTAAGAACTATTTGAAAGATGAGATGTAATAGCTGATTACACTGCAAAAAGGCGGCCCAAAAGGGACTTTTTCAGCGTAATCATAACTAAAATATTCGCTCAAGACTAGATAAACTACAGACGGGTAATAATCATGTTGCAGCCTGATAGTCAGCAGTTTGCTAAGGAGCATAGCTTAACTAAGGATTATAGAAAATGGTGATGAAAAATTCGGGTGCCTCAATGTTGGCTACTGGTTGAGAGACTACGATACTGTCATAAGAGTTGCCGAAAGTCTGAAGGACTTATTCAACCATTGAATTTCACATAGTATCTCTGCGGTCCATCCGCCTTCAGATCTGAAAAATGTTCATGTACACAAGGACATCAGCGATGATGTTTTACTGAAATTGTATCTAGAAGTCCGATATCCTCTCTTCATGCCTCTTGCTGGACGCAACGGCTAATAACGTCATCCTGGAAGCCCTTGCTTGTGGTCTGCCGGTAAATTACTACAGAGTTGCCGGGGACAAAAGCTTATTTGACTGGCCAGGAAGGATTTCTTGTGTCGCCAGGTGATCTCGACTCATATATCAACAAGTTGTTATTCTTATATAAAAACCGTGGTAAGGAAGATCAAATGCCCCTGAAGGCTCATAGGAGGGCAGAAGAACTTTCATGGCCAGATTTTTCACGAAAGCTGGAAAAGTTGCTGCTTGAAATAACGCAAAGGGAACAGTGCAGCTATTACGCCCAAATTACAATTATATCTTGTTACTAAGACATGCGTTAGTAATGCCAGTAAAATGTTCCGAATAAAGATCCATATAAACAATAGGTTATTTCTTCAATCCTACTGACTTTACTTATAACGGTCTTAGTAGTTCAAGGGGTTAGGCTTGTAGCATTATTTACTTAATTTGTTCTGAATTATTGCTGGACATGTTGAAAATAGATGATAAAAGATAATATTTCTGCAAGATTTGAGCATGAAAGAAGATGATTGAACGAAAGGAATTCTATGGCCAAATTAGTCTATATGGTTTCAGCAGGTCATTCAGGATCCACCCTTCTGGATATTGTTATCGGTACAATACCGCAGGTGATTTCCACTGGTGAATGTACTTACTTGCCTTGGCAGATTTTTCGACGTGGCGAATCAGATCCAAATGCGGCCAAACAGGATGTCTGCAGTTGCCTTAAGAGCTTTTACGAGTGTCCAGAATGGAATAGTGTAATAAATTATTTAAATAATCGATTAGGTTTTGATTTATATAAAGATCCATATAAGTTTCGCATTGCCTTACTAAGACCACAACAGTATAACGGCAAACAAAAACCTCTAGACAGGATGATCCTAGGCCTATATGTCAGATGTATCCAGCGAAAATACTTGCGATTTGTTTCACATGTACTGGGATTATCATGTAAAAACATTGTCAATAATAATTGGCTCCTTTTTGATGCCATCGCAAAGGTCCGCGGAGCCGAATATGTAGTAGATTCATCTAAGGATTCCAGTAGAATGCATCTGTTACATTCGATGCGAAAATCTGACGTTTCTTTGATTTTGCTTATCCGTGATGTGAGAGGCGTTGCAGCATCAGCAGTTAAGCGTGGAGAAGATCCTTTAGAAGCCGCTCAAGCCTGGAAATTCTTTTATATTCGGGTAATTAAGGCTCTTAGATGGATTAATGATTTGCCGATCATCAAGGTGAAATACGAAAATTTATGTGATAATCCGACAAAACAGCGTAAAATCATAGCTGAGTTTCTTGGCTTGCCTGATCCTGGAGAACAAATGTCGATCAATACTCATGACCACCACTTGGTCGCGGGGAACCCCATGAGGTATAAAGGCAAAATAGATATTGCCTCTTCAGACAAATCTGTGGGTAATCTCTGGAACTGGTAGATTGCCAAGCG
>CAZYEJ010000002.1:0-79565 GCA_964646435.1 uncultured Thermodesulfobacteriaceae bacterium | reverse complement strand
TAAAGTGGTACGTGAGCTGGGTTTAAAACGTCGTGAGACAGTTTGGTCCCTATCTACCGCGGGCGCAGGAGATTTGAGAGAATCTGTCCCTAGTACGAGAGGACCGGGATGGACGGACCTCCGGTGATCCAGTTATCACGCCAGTGGTATGGCTGGGTAGCTGCGTTCGGATGGGATAACCGCTGAAAGCATCTAAGTGGGAAGCCCACCTCAAGATTAGATCTCCCGTGGCGCAAGCCCCTAAAGCCCCCTTGGAGAAGACAAGGTTGATAGGTCGGAGGTGTAAGGTTGGCAACAGCCTAAGCTTACCGATACTAATTGGGCGTGAGGCTTGACCATATTTTTCTTTTGATCAATTCTGTTCGCACATGGTAAAACAGTATAATCCATATTTATTTATATTTTTCGAACACCAGTCGGATTACAGTTTCCGGTGGCGATAGCGAGGGGGAAACACCCGTTCCCATACCGAACACGGAAGTTAAGTCCCTCAGCGCCGATGGTACTGCCCAATATAGGGTGGGAGAGTAGGTCATTGCCGGAATTTATATTTTAGCCCCCATTTTTTAATGGGGGCTTTTTTTTGTGACCAAAATCACTGAATTTGCGTAAAGGATTTTCTCCGGAACCAGATGTTTCCTGTTGACGGACAAAACGCATGTTGTTAGATTAGCTCACGTTAATTCCCCGGTAGCTCAATGGCAGAGCGGGTGGCTGTTAACCACTAGGTTGGCGGTTCGAGTCCGTCTCGGGGAGCCAGAAATAATAAAGGCCGTTTTTCTGAGGAGAAACGGCCTTTTTTTACCGTGAAAATACTTTTTGAATTAGCCACCCCAAGTACCATCTACTGGAGCTACAGGGCAAGCAGACCCACACGAACACTGACAAGTTATCCGCATTCTTTATTTGACTATGAATGAAATGCGGGCAGAAGTTCCTCCTGGATTTCCCTTAATTTTGGATTTTTGCTATCCTTGTCCGAAAGGATCGGGTTTTTTATCGGCCAATCGATACCGATGGTTGGATCTGCCCAAAAAATTCCATACTCATCCCCATGGGTATAGAAATCAGTACATTTGTATATAACATCGACGCTTTCACTCAGCACGATGAATCCATGGGCAAAACCCTCCGGCACAAAAATCTGTCGCCTGTTCTCCGCTGAAAGATGAGCCCCAAACCATTGCCCGAACATAGGTGAGCCGATTCGTATGTCCACAACAATGTCAAATATTTCCCCTGTTATTACAAATACCAATTTCCCCTGAGCATTTTTGAGTTGATAGTGAAGTCCTCGAAGGATTCCATACTTGGAGTGGGAATAGTTGTCCTGAACGAACACTTGGTCTATTCCTGCTTCTGCATATTTTCTCTGATTGTAAGTTTCCATGAAAAAACCACGGGTGTCTTTGAATACATCCGGCTCAATAAGAAAAACATCAGGAAAGGAGGTCTTAGTAAATTTCATCGGCTTTTTCCTCTGAAAGGATTTCCATCAGATACTTGCCGTAATTATTTTTCAACATATCTTTGGCGAGGTTTCTGAGTTGCTCCCGATCTATATAACCAAGACGAAAGGCAATTTCTTCAATGCATGCAATCTTGAGCCCTTGTCGTTCCTGAATGGCCTGCACAAAATCATTGGCCTGTAAGAGGGACTCATGTGTTCCGGTATCAAGCCAGGCAAATCCCCGCCCCAAAAGTTCTACTCTAAGCTGACTATGCCGCAAGTATTCCAAATTGACGTCAGTGATTTCAAGTTCTCCGCGAGCTGAGGGTTTGATGCCTTCTGCTATTTCCACTACGTTGTTGTCATAAAAATAGAGTCCGGGAACAGCGTATTTGGATTTAGGCTTTGCCGGCTTTTCCTCAATCCCGATAACATTTCCCTGTTGATCAAATTCAACCACCCCGTAACGCTCAGGATCACGCACTAAATACCCGAAAATAATACCACCTTTTTCCAGGTTGCTGCATCTCCTGAGTGTGTCTGGAAGCCCTTGTCCAAAAAATATGTTGTCCCCAAGGACAAGTGCCACTTTATCACTGCCTATGAATGGTTTTCCAATAATAAAGGCCTGAGCCAATCCCTCGGGACTCGGCTGTTCTGCATAAGAGATGGAAAGACCGCATTGTGAACCATCACGAAAAAGTTCTTTGAATCTGGGCAAATCCTCATGGGTGGATATAATCAGTATCTCACGTATGCCTGCCAACATCAGCACTGATAATGGATAATATATCATAGGCTTATCATAAACAGGCATAAGTTGTTTACTTACCACACGGGTAATTGGATACAGGCGCGTTCCTGAACCCCCAGCCAGGATTATTCCTTTCATAATCTCATATCCCTATGGAGTTTTATTTTGGTTTCATAGCCATCGCGCCTACTGCCAAATAGTTGAATCCTTTGGCAACCATTTCTTCGAAATCCGGAATCATGCGCCGCCCGTCCATCACAAGGTAAGGAGGTTTAACGCTTTTCTCTATAGTTCGGGAAAGCCCCCGGAATTCTTCACAGTCAGAGGAAACGAAAAGCGCGTGAGATCCTTCCAGTGCCTCTTTGGCTGTATGGAAATAATCAATTTTTTCAAAAAGGATGTTTTTAGATATGGAAAACTCGGTCGCTGCAGTCTCAATTGCTAAAGGGTCATAAGCTCTTATCTTGGCCACCCCTTTACCCAGCAGAGATTCAATAACTTTGATGGAAGAAGCATCCCGCATGTCGTTCGTGTGTTTCTTGAATGCCAAACCCAATACAGCAATTGTCTTGTTATTGAACTGGAATCCGACCTCGGTTATGGCCCTGTCAATGAGGTAGATTTTTTGAAATTCGTTAACTTCATAGGAAGCTTCAAGCATCTTCGTGCTCACGTTTACTTTTCGCATTTGATAAATTAATGAAGCGATGTCTTTCCCGAAACAACTTCCACCTGCTCCGTTGCTTACAAATGATCCCCAGGTACTTATTCTGTCGTCTGCCGTAACTCCGAGTCTAAGGTCATCTATTTTGACATTGGGGTATTTTTCCCCAATTTTCGCTCCCACGCCATTCCAGAAGGATATATAGGTGAGAAGCAAGGTATTGGCGACGTACTTAATTGCTTCCGCAGACTCAGGTGTGCTCTCTATATATTTTACTCGAACGTGATTGACAAATTGGGAATATACCCTGCGAAGAATTTTAAAGTCCTCTTTGTTGTCGCAACCTACTACAACCCGGTCCGGACTTCGTGCTTGAGCGACAGCCGTTCCCTCCGCCAGGAATTCAGGATTTGAAGCAATACCAAAATTTTCCACACCATGGGTATCCATGATCTCCTGCAGGTGTCGTGCTGTCCCAATAGGTACGGTGCTCTTATTCACAAAAACAATCCTGCGTTTGTCTTTCCTTTTTGCAACTGTCATGGCAATATTTTCAGCCGCGGCATTGTAAAAAGTAAGATTAGTGGAGCCATCCAGATTTGGAGGAGTCGGCAGACACATGAAAATAGCATCAGTACCTTCTAAGATTGAGTTCAAATCAGAAGTAAAAAATAGGTATTTACCAAGTGTTTCTTTGATGATATTAGTCAATCCTGGTTCATTGACGTATTTTTCAATCTTTTCAGTCTGACCAGTCGAAAATGCCTTAATCTTGTCAGCGTCAATGTCATACGCATACACTTCGTGGCCATATTCTGAACACACTGCAGCATGTACAAGACCTACATAACCGGTTCCTGCAACAATTATTTTCATAGCTCCCTCTTTCTATTATGGGTTTGATCGTACCGCCCTATTACCATCCGGTCAAATAACCTGTCAGACCCACGCATAACCCGACAAATAAATTGATGCCCTTGATTTTGAAAAAATCAAGGCGGGATTCGGCAAGCATAGGCAACATACCATGACCATCTTGCACCACGGAGCTTGCCAGCAGGATGCTGAAGGGTATAGCATTTTGATAAAACAGGGTGAGAAATATCAGATGCGGACCTGACTCCGGGATGAGCCCAACCAGGCACGCAACTGCCAATATGATAAGCTGGTTTTGCTCTATCCAGCCTTCAAGATGAAGTTGATCAATAAGAATGTGCATAAGGAATAACGCTCCGAAGGTCCAGAAGAATATTCGTGGAACGTGGATTTTTGCTATATGTTCCCACAGGTGTTCCTCCAGGAAATGTTCCGGCACTGTGGATACGATAAAAAGCGCCACTCCTGAGACCATGAAGAAGGTGATTCTGATCCAGTTCCAGGCAGGCGGCCCCAGCTTGCCGCTGAGTATTCCGAAAAGAAAGAGTACCAAAGTGACGGACAACACCCCGCGGGCCACGGAGCAATGTATCCATTGCTCTTTGATATGTCCCCAGGGGAAACAGTGACACACATCTTCTTCATGAATTTCGAATTCTTGTTGACATCCGGATTGGCTGATCGCCTTATCCCCGAGCAAGGTATCGGTCAAAAAACCCGCAAAGATACCTAGTAGAAACAAGATGAAAAAAATTAATAGGGCCTTTTCCGGAATCATGGACAACATGACAAAGGCCTCATCGCCGCTGGTGGCTATCATGGTGGCCACCAAAGCTCCCATGCTGAACACCCTATGGGAATAAAGGGTTACTGCCGCAAAGGCTCCGAGACAACCAGGGGTTGCTCCTAAAAAACCGGCCAGCAAATACTGTTTCAATCGACTGGCGTGGAGTTCCTGGTGTAAAAATCCCCTGGAAAGGACGTTCAGATACTCAATTAACAGCATCATCATAAAGACAAAGCCGGTAATCATCAGGGCGTGAGTAAAGCTTTGTTCTAAAAAATTTATCATTGGCTTAGGACCAAAAATTTAATCAGATGATTCCGCTGAAAAACTCAATCTGCAACGTTGCATAAGAGCTGAAAGCCTGAAGCTGAAAGCCTGAAACTGAAAGAGGTTGATTGCGATAATTCTTTGAGCCTTAACTAATCTCAGCGCCTTGCATCTCAGACTTTTTGAGCAAAATCATGCTTCAGGTTTCTTGCAGTATAATTATGCCTAATTTTTCTAAAAATGTTATAATTTATTATTACTGTCTCTGCAAAAGGAAATTGCAAAATCATAGACCACGTCTTTGTCCATATATGAGTATCTCACGCCTCAGATCTTTAATTCCGTTCCTTGCCTCAAAACGGCTGGCAGTCATGTTGCCTATGGGGTTTGCTTCAGGACTTCCCCTGGCCCTTACCAGCGGGACATTGCAGGCCTGGCTTACAGTGGATGGTGTGGATATCCGTACTATCGGTCTTTTTTCCCTTGTTGGGATTCCGTACACATTGAAGTTTTTCTGGTCACCTGTCATGGATCGTTTTTGCCCCCCGTGGCTGGGAAGACGCAGGGGCTGGATACTACTCACTCAGGGAATCCTGGTATTAGGGATATTCACCATGGCCTTCACGGCTCCTGCGGGCGCACCTTTTCTTATGGCCTGCCTTGCTCTGATGGTGGCCTTTAGCTCTGCATCTCAAGATATTGTAATTGATGCCTATCGGACTGATTTACTGGAGAAAAAGGAGCGGGGTTTCGGGGTTGGGCTCTCAGTTACCGGTTACAGAATTGCCATGCTTGTATCCGGGGCCTTGGCCCTCATACTGTCAGATCGCATAGGCTGGCAGAACACGTATATTCTAATGGCAGGTATCATGTCATTAGGAATCCTTGGAACTGTTGCGGGCCCGGAGCCAAGGCTTTCGCTTTCGCCGCCAAGGAGCATGGCTGAAGCGATTTCCGGCCCTTTAAAGGAATTCTTTTCAAGGCCTGCAGCCATTTCCATGTTAACACTTATTGTACTTTACAAGCTTGGGGATGCCTTTGCCGGTACTTTGACTACTGCCTTTCTTATCCGCGGAGTTGGTTTTAGCCCTACTGACGTAGGGACAATAAACAAGGGGTTTGGTCTTGTCGCCACTATTGGGGGTGCCCTGTTAGGGGGAGGACTCATGGCCAAGATCGGACTCTTTGGCGCGCTCATGTTTTTCGGGGTGTTGCAGGCAATATCCAATCTTTCCTTCATGGTGCTTGCCTGGATCGGCAAGAGCTACATTGCAATGATTGCTGCAGTTGGTTTTGAAAATCTATCCGGGGGCATGGGTACAGCAGCCTTTGTGGCCTTTCTTATGGCACTCTGTAACCATCGTTTTACAGCAACCCAGTATGCCCTGTTATCAGCCCTTGCCTCTTTGGGGAGGGTCTTTGTTGGGCCACCATCAGGATTTTTGGTCAACTGGGTGGGATGGCCACAGTTCTTTTTCATCACAACCTTGGTGGCCCTTCCCGGACTGATACTTCTGTGGTGGATGAAGCAGCAGGTGTCAGGTCTTGAAAAGGATTTATGAGCTACTTCTATGACTATTGAAATAATAGGTACAGAATCCCTGGGGGTTCGTGGCCTTTGCTGCCTGGTAAAGATCAGGGAACGCCGGATAGTCATTGATCCGGGCGTTGCCCTGGGATATATGCGCAACGGCTTGCTTCCTCACCCATATCAGGTAGCGGTAGGTCAAAAGGTCCGGCAAGACATAATAAATGCATTGGAGACTGCCACTGATGTGGTATTCAGCCATTTCCATGGCGACCACATACCTCTACTCCATGCGAATCCTTTTCAACTTTCGTTTCAACAACTTCCAATACACTTTAAGAACCTGCGCTGCTGGAGTAAATCCGACAAGGACCTGTCGCCCAAAATCCAACTACGCGCATTTGAATTGGCAGAACTGCTCG
This sequence comes from uncultured Thermodesulfobacteriaceae bacterium, assembly GCA_964646435.1. Lineage (GTDB taxonomy): Bacteria > Desulfobacterota > Dissulfuribacteria > Dissulfuribacterales > UBA3076 > UBA3076. Next base: position 72,817 of record CAZYEJ010000002.1, on the reverse strand, counting down.
GTCCTAATATGAAATTTGCAGAGGGCTGTTCTGATGGGCCACTTAGGTTTTCCGAGGCAGTGCCTCATGGCTCACCAGAGGGCAGGTTTGGTGGTGTTATGATGACACGGATCGATATGGGAGACAGTATATTTGTGCATGCTTCCGATATCCAACTCCTGGATGATGCAACAGTAGAAAAGATTCTCGAGTGGCAGCCTGACATCGTGTTTGCCTCCGGTCCTCCTATCTATCTCAGCTTTTTTACTGCCACACTACGGAAACAAGCTTGGGAGAATGGTCTGCGTTTAGCGCGGAATGTGGATACACTTATCCTTGACCATCACTTGCTGCGCTGCGAAGAGGGTGCTGTCTGGCTGGATAATCTGAGAAAGACTTCCGGGGGAAAAGTCTGTTGCGGAGCGGATTTTATGGGCAAACCGAGGCTTTTACTTGAGGCCCGGCGATCACAGTTATATCAAAAGATGCCGGTACCGGAAAACTGGCACCAGGATTATTTTCAGAATCCTAAACCTTTGTACCTAAACGGTTACTTTTAGGGTTGACATAACTGGTCTAGACATTTATTTTACGTTCCGTCATTACATAACGGTCCCATCGTCTAGGGGTCTAGGACGCTGGCCTCTCACGCCGGAAACAGGGGTTCGATTCCCCTTGGGACCGCCAATTAATTTCCATCTCTCCTGATTTATGTCAACATAATGGCCGTTGCGCATCTACCGGTCAGGCCTTCCCTCCTGTAGGAGAAATAGTCCTCGGAACATGCAGTACATATGCGGCTAAGCTCTATCTGTTCAGAAGGCAGCCCGGCAGATTTGAGCTGCCAACGGGTTATGGCCCAGAAATCGAAATGGGCCGGAGCAGTTTGAAAATTGTGGAGAGTCCTTGGGAGTAAACTTTTCCAATCCTTAAATTCCGCACAGCACGGCCCCAGAGATGGGCTTACAGATGCCCAGAGATCTTGCGGACGGGAGGAGTAAGCCTCTGCCATCTTTCTTACTGCCTTAATAAGGATGCCTGAAACACTTCCTTTCCAGCCGCAATGTATATTGGCTATTGCCTTCTTTCCCGGGTCATAAAGAACCACGGCCTGGCAATCAGCATGCTGTATTAACAGGGCCACACCACGCACGTCAGTCAATAAGCCATCAACGCCAACAAGTCCTTCCTCCTGAACAGGTCCCCCCACCACTGCAAGGCGGCTACTGTGAACCTGCCCGGAACTGACCAATTCCCTGGCATCAAGCATTGTGTGGACGATTTGCCGGTTTTCCTCTACGGCCTCATGGTCATCGCCCACATTGAAACCGATGTTGAGCTCATTATAAGGCGGCAGACTCACGCCGCCCCACCTGGTGAAACTTATACAACGTAAACCATCAGCCTGGCCATCCGGGAGGCATTGAAGCATAGGCCTATGAACCCGTGAACGGTTACCACTGAAATTACGCAAGGCCCGTTCCATAACATTTGATCAAGCTTAATTTTTTATTTTCCTCTAATTTTATCTTACCAAGCCCAAAACATTCGGTCACCCACATGTTTGTGTGAAGGTGATTGCTTATGGAGTTTATGGACCAATGACTTTCTCCGCCTGCCAGCACTGCAGGAAGCAGCATCTGATCAGAAAGGTATTTGTCGCAGGCTGCACCACTATCCAGAAAGGCCAATAGCCCGGAAACCGCTTTATCAGCGACCTTCTCGGCAGGCTTGCCTTTTGCGCCCAGTCCGGTAAAACCACCATATCTCCCCTGGCCGGATATCCAACAGAACAAGAGGCTGCCTGGACACGTAGCAGATCCCTCCATTTCTTCTATTTTAACCTTGATTTCTCTGCCCTCCAAAACAGATTTTGCTTGTGCGGACTGCCTTTTCCTGACGTGGTCAGGCAAGCGGGCCGTGGCGGAAATGGCCTTGACGCGGATTTTCCCTTCTCTTTTGGAAACAGGGTTGAAGGCACTGAGCTTTTTTGATGGCAAGATTCTTGTCCTTACTATCCCTTCTCCTTTTGGGTAGTAACCCCATCTCTCAAGCTCCATTTCAAATGATATCCCCATGGCAGACACGGCAGGTCTGAATATAAGGTCGATATAGTGAAAGCACGGGCTCCATGGGACATGGGTGCCGCCCACCAAAGTAATCTCTGAAGCACTGTGAGAAAGGGCTAATGGAAGGAGCACGGTCTGTAAAACCAACATGATGGATCCAGCGGTACCTATGGCAAAGCTGTAATGTCCCGGCCTGACCTTATCCGGGATAAATATCAGGCGTTGTGAGCTGAGTTCAGCTCCTTCCAGTTCAGCTTCGCATACAGAGGCAGCAGCCTTTACACAAGTTAGATGCTGTGGACGAAGGCCAGGCTTCGGCCTTCCGGCACGGATATTCCGGATTTCAATAGCCTGACCGGTGATCATGGAAAGAGCCAGTGAACTCCTCAGAATCTGGCCTCCACCCTCCCCATAGGAACCGTCGATAATAATCATGGCTTTTACCGTGAAAATAGTTCATAGTTTATCAGGGATACCTCATTACCTGGTTGTCAAGCTCACTATACCATATTCAAAACCTGATTTGCTCGTGCAAATTTTTCTAAGCTGCTTGTAACTTGACTGTGCAAAGGTAAAGGGATATGGGTAGTTCATTTCTTATGGACTGTTTGAATATTATTACCATTGATGGACCGGCTGGCGCCGGCAAGAGCACTGTCAGTAAAGAGCTGGCAAGGCGTCTGGGATACACATATCTCGACACAGGTGCCATGTATAGGGCAGTGGCATGGGCTGCCAGGCAAAAAGGCATGGATGCAGGAGACGAAAAGGCCCTTGCAGAGCTATGTAATGATCTGAAGCTGGGATTCCAGGGAGACCATATCCTGGTGAACGGAGAGGATGTCTCGTCCCTTATTCGCACACCGGAAATGGACGGGCTTTCTTCTGCGGTTTCCAGGGTTGCCGTGGTGAGGGAATATTTGACCGGAATGCAGAGGGAGCTTGGCGGACAGGGTCGATTGGTGGCAGAGGGCAGGGATATGGGCACAGTTGTTTTCCCCAAAGCTGTTCATAAATTTTTTCTTTCCGCCTCTGCAAGGGAGCGAGCCAGACGACGGAAGATGCAAATGGAGGACCAGGGAGAGGAGGTGGCATATGAAGAGATACTGGCCCAAATTGAGGCCAGGGATCTGGCGGATTCAACTCGGTCCATCGCGCCTTTGCAGGCCGCCCCTGATTGTATTGTAATTGACTCCTCCGATTTGACCGTGGAAGATGTCCTCGAAAAAATAGTAACCGAAATGTAATGGACTAATGAACATCTTTCAAAACAATTCCATACGGCATAAATGTAATCTGTGAACCCTTACATTTGAACAATGCCGATCAGTTTCCAGTCTAAACTGCCAACCGGGCGTGCAAAAGTCCACTTTTCGGCAAACTTGACCGGCTCGGTCTGGCTGCCTTCAATCACCGTGTCTGTGGATTCATCCACAGTATAGTCGAGGAGATTGGCAGTAAAGAAGACGGTAAGGTATTCTTCGCTTTTGCCGACACCGGCATCCTCTATTTCCACTTTTCTAACTGCAATGTTTTCCAGCCGGTTAATCTGGCCTTTCTGTTTCATCTCCTGAAAATGTTTCATATACTCTGCTGATAACTCAGGCCCCAAAAGGTGTTCTATCGTGGAGATATCACGGCGCATCCAGCCGGCCTGCACCTTGAAGAATACGTCTTGAGCAAACTCCTTGAATTTTTCCTCGTCAAAGCTTCGGTCTGACATCCGTATCATGTTGAGAGCATCTGATACAGTGTCAGGTGGCGGTGCATCTATTCCGGCCGGCGAGCCCCCTGGCATAGGCCCTCCATGACGGCTTGTAGGCGGAGGAACAGGGGGTGTGTGGCGGGCATGAGCCCCGCCAGATCCGAATGATCCTGGAGTACTGTGAAACATTGAGGAAGATTTTTTGCGAGTAAAATGTCTGTACAGGAAGTATAGCAGACCGCCAATCAGTATGATTTCAAAAAGGCCGATTCCGCTCCCGCCAACACCACCCCCCATGGCGTGGCCCATGCCGCCAAAGAGCATGCTGCCGAGAAAACCTCCAAGCAGGCCTCCGCCGAGACCTCGCATAAAACTGCTGGAGCCTCTTTGGGTCGAGCTTGTTCTGGATGTGGGGGCTGTGGTCTGTTTGGTCGGACTGGTCTTCATGGGCCTGGAATATGACCGGCTTCCGCCAAAGGACCGGCCGCCGCCCCTGGCCCTTGCGTCCGCAATATCAATAAAGTTTTCTGAAACAAAGGCAAAGACAAATATGAAAAATAGTGTAGTAGATATTACCTTAAGCACATTATTTCTCCTCCAGTATTTTTTGCAACAATAAAGCGTCTGTTGCAGCGCTTCCATCGTCAGTATTATCGAAATATATAAAAGTTTCAATACCCCATTCCCTGATTGTGCCCAACCACTTGCGGAGCATTTTTTCTCCATAGAGGCCGTGATACAGTTCATGGGCGCCGTGCAGACGCACATAGGCAAAGTCTGCAGTAACCTCCAGACTCATCGGGTGGCGACCGGCAGTGTCACTGACCACCCAGGCCACATTCTGCTTACTCAATATATCCCAGACCTGAGGCTTGTGCCAGGAGGGATGTCTGGCCTCCAGCGAGATCTTTGTGCCCGGCGGTTGCATTGTCAGAAATCCTGTAAGAAGATTTTTGTCGAACTTCAGAGACGGTGGGAGTTGAAATAGTGCCACGCCCATCTTTTCTTTGAGCGGCTTTATGTCATTCCAGAACCTGTCGATGGAATCCTGTGAAACATCCAGTCGTCTGATATGTGTGAAAAAACGTGGCGCCTTTACTGCCCATAAGAAATCCGGTGGAGTACGCCTGTACCAGCCTTCCCATGTACTTTGGGGAAAAGAGCGATAAAAGGATGCGTTCAGCTCTACAGTGAGGAGTTTTGTTGAGTAGATCTCAAGATATTTTCTTTTGGGTGTTTCTGGAGGATAAAGTCTTTTAACAAAGCTTTCATAAGTCCAGCCACTGGTGCCTATGTGGATGTCAGGCATAGTCACAGGACTAATTTTTTTCTGCGCATTGCTCTGAGATGATATTCTTGAGCTCATCAAGCCTGAAGGGTTTGCTCAAAACAGCATCAATACCGACTCCTGTCAGGTCTTTTGATTCGTATTCCGCGCTCCATCCGGTAACCAGGATAACCGGCAGACCGGCTCTTTTGCTTTTTGCCTTTGTCGCAACATCCAAGCCACTTATCCCAGGCATATCCAGGTCTGTAATTACAAGATCAAAATCTTCTTTATCCAGAAAGTTCAGGGCCTGTTGTCCATCTGATACTCCTATTATCTTGTGCCCTAAGCCGTCAAGCATTATTGACAACAAATCCACTATTTGCTTTTCGTCATCAACAGCAAGGATTTTCAGGGGTTGCGTTTCCGGGCTCTCTGCAGTTGGAGCTACGCTTACCTCTTGCGTTCCGGAAATGGGCAAAACAATTTTGAAAGTGGTGCCTTTACCCTCCTTGCTGTCAACACTGATCGTACCTTTTGCTTGTACTATTAACCCGAATGAAACGCTGAGCCCCAGACCGGAGTTACCAATATCCTTAGTGGTAAAATAAGGATCAAAGACCCTTTTTTTAATATCTTTAGATATGCCGATTCCGTTATCTTCAATTTTCAGCACTACTTTGGAATCCTTTTCGTGGGATCGCATGGTTATAATACCACCTTCGGGCATGGCATCTACTGCGTTAAAAATCAGGTTTGTTAAAATTTCTCGCAATTCCGCCGGATGCATTGAGACAGGCCTTGTGTCATGGAGATCAAGCTTTGTGTTGATGAAAATACCATTTTTCTCACTTTCATCTTTCCACTTTGGTCTTGTCAACTCTATCGCATCTTTGACCACTTCACTCACGTTTGAGGCTTGACCCCTATTTTTAAGTTTTTGACTAAAACCTGTAAATGTTTGCAGTCTGCGGACTGTGAATGCCCCGTCATTAACAGCAGTCTCTATGTTCCTGACCTTGCGCAGAGCCCCTTGGTCCTTTATTTCCATGGCCAGGAGCTGTGCATTGCCAAGGATTGTAGTAAGGAGGTTATTGAAGTCATGGGCTATTCCGCCAGCCATGGAACCTAGAGCCCTTAGTTTTTCAATATAAATCAATTTTTCCGTAGCGATTTTTTGATCCGTAAGGTCATGGATCACCAGCATGCTTCCCTGATTTTGGCCTTCGGGGTCTCTTAACGGGTGCAGGAAGATGTCGGTAGGTACAGTGGTTTCATCCGGACGCAAAAGGTCTATGTCAATAAGTCTGGCAAGACCTCTGGTCAGCAGCAAATTACTCAAATTGGCATAATCGGTTTTATCTTGAAATAATTTCGCTGGAGAATGACCTGCTATATATTCAAGAGAACACCCTGCAATCGAAAGAAAACTTGAATTTGCGTGCTGCATATTACCGTCGGAATCTAAGAGACAAATACCCTGTGGGGCATTTTCAATGACCGATTCCATATATGCCATGGCGCCATTAAGTTCCTTTTTGACATGATGAAGTTCGCTGTTTTTGGCTTCAACTAGCTGTTGAAGGTGCAGGTGGCTGGCATAAAATTTTTCATGAAGCTCTGTTGTCTGGAGAAGGCGACCGATTACGTTGGAAAGAATTACCAGATCACGCCTTTTATAAGGAGAAAAAGTCCTTGGAGCCGATGAGCTGAGGTTGAGAACACCAATGGACCATAGAGGCAGGCAGGCCAGACTGCAAGGCTGGACTTTCGAACCGGGTTTAACAGGGATTGATTCCTTTGCGCTGTTCTCTATGAACTCAGGGGTCTGCGATCCAAAAACCTTCCATGCTATACCCTCGTCTCGTTCAAATACCAGGTTGTTGCGATAGGATTGCTTATGAGGGATTTTCAGGATTTCAGAAAAACCTTTGGCCGCCGTTAGCCTCAAGCAATCTTTTTTTGTGTCGTAGAGAAGAATTGAGGCGTTCTCAAAATCCGTGTCTTCGATGAGTATGTCTATGGCGCATTTACAGGTTTTCTCTTGAGAGATACACCGGCTTACAGCTTCCGCCATGCGGAGAATTATCCGCATGGCCTGTATTTCATCTGTCTCTTGTCTGGGCAGACTGAGTGAATCATCCCCAGGATGTTCGATATTTTGCTCCATGGTGGATTCAGACTTCATCTTCCATAGGCCATTTGTTTTTTAATCGGGCATTCATTGCCCAGTCTAATTATGTCCGGACTGCAAAGAGCTATTTTTTATACATCTGCATGGAGAGTTGATTTCTATAATTTGGTTGTTAGATTATTATTTATAGAAACTATATTGTCACTAATTTTATTCCGATAATAGCTATATGAAAGAAAAATTTTTCGAATTTCTCAAAAGCCGTCCATCGCTACAGCATCTGACTCATTCAGAGCGTCTGGATCTGGCCCGTTCTATCGAGCAGGAGTATCTGGTTGGAGTCCTCTCCGGCATTATCCGCGATGTTGAAGAAATTATTGAGATTGATTCCGGGCTTAAAGAAAAAAAGATCCTTGAGATTGCCGCGGAAAAAATCGCAAATATTCTTAAGGCCGAAGCTGCATCCATAAGGCTTTTTGATCCCAAATCCCTGAGCATGACCTGCCTCGGCACATATCAAATTTCTGAGGCTGAATGTAAAATTGCCATCCCTTCTAAGGATTCCATCTCGGGACGGGTGGTCCGGGAAAACAGAAGCATCGCTATATCGAGCCTCCCTGAAGATCCGTACTTTAAGATTAAAAGCATCGTGAAAGATAAAGGATTTCATTCCTGCTTGGCGGTCCCTCTTCAAATTCCAAAGTTTTCAGGTTCGGAAAGAGACGTTCTCGGCTCCCTTCAAATTTATTACAAGGAGGATAACCGGGAGTTTGATCCATTTGAGATCATTCATGCCGAGCTCCTGGCCCGCCGCGTAAGCTATGTCCTGGCCAAAAGGAAGATCCTGGCCTTACAGAGGCTGAATGCGCACAAGGAGAAGATAGTAGACAGGATTTTTATTAAGTTGAGTAACCGGGAAGGGATCAAGTTGAAGGACCTGTTCATGGACCTGATCCCCAAGCTTGAGCCATATCTGCAGGTCAAGAGCTGTTCTCTGTTTTCAGTGTCCAAGGACCAGAAGTTGATTCGTGTTGAGGCAGGGTATCCCCTGGACAAAACGTATCACCAGTTGGGCTACACCTTTACAGTGAGCCATCACCCGTACTTCCAAACCGCGATCTACGGGGCGCCGGAATACGGAGATCGGCCGTTTGAGCGGATCGATCCCGCCTATCTATTGATCAAAGATCCTGAAAAAAGTCGGTTTACCAGCTCAGGTATGCGGGAATTTGTTGAGAAGCATCACATTTATTCCATCCTGATAATCCCTCTCAAGGTCAACGGGATCACTCGTTATCTGATGGCTTTTTATGCTACGGAACAGAAGTCGTCCTTTATGAATGAAGAGATTGATTTGCTGACTTTTTTTGGAAAAGAAGTCATGAAGGCCTTGCGGTTAGAGCTCTTGGACGACATCCTGCACGATTTCAAAAATCCGGCGATTGCCATCACAGGATTTGCTTCCAGAGCCAGGAATCTAATGGAATCAGAAAACCTTGAGGGGATACGGAACAAGCTGGTCACATACCTGGACATCATCTTTAAGGAGACGGTCCGTATGCAGGATATGGCCATGGCCATGAGATTGGAGGGCCGGGAAGAAGTTCTGGATCTTGGTGAGATCGCCGGAGAGCGGTTCCGCCTCAACGAGGAAGCCATTCGGCAATCATGGCGCAAATACATCAGGATAGAGCCTCTGGAAATTGAAGCAGAGATATTAGTCTATTGTTCGCGGTTTGGTCTGGAACGAGTACTGGATAATCTTATGAACAACGCTGTCAATGCCATCCCGAAACAGGGAGGCGCTCTGTCTATGCACTGCTATATAGAGGAGACCCTGGCCTGTATCGAGATTAAAAATACAGGAGAGATACCAGAGGAAAAAATTGATCAGGTCAAAAAAGGTGAAGTAAGTGGCCGTGGCTTAAACATCATTTATCGGTTTGTGCAAGGTAACCACGGAAAGATCGATATCCGGACCGAGGACGGCCAGACCATAGTCATTGTCAAGCTCCCGCTTTTCCAGCAGAAAGGCACTGAGAGTAAAAATTTAGGAATTGAGGAATTGAGGGATTAGAATCAAAAAAGCACCTCAATCCCTCAATTATCAGTATGTATTAAGATTTGAGTTTAAGGCCGGGCTCCTCCCGGATAAAAATCTCAACAGGATTTTCACGTTTTTTCTTTGGTAGATCAACTCCATGCCTTCGAAGCTCTGTAACGATTTTCGAGACCTGAGCTTTGCTGATACCGAGTTCGTCTGCGATTTCAGCCGCGGTCATGCTTGTGTAGTTCTTGTAGATTTGGCGTACATCATCTACTGTATAAGGCCTGCTTTTAGTTCTCGTCATAATTCATCATCCTTTCCCAAGTTTTTTATCTATGAATTGGGGTATTGCTACAAATAATCGCACATTGGCCGGAGAAAGACAAGGCCGTTTAAATTGTTATTCAACAAATCAAGGCCACTATAACAGAAACGAACGTTTTTGCACTAATCCAAAAGCAAAAATTCTGCAGATCTTTTTTCTGTGGGCGTTCACATGTGTTATATCTATGCCGTATGGAATTATTTTGAAAGATAAACGTCGAACATCGAACGTCCAACGTCGAGTGAAAAACAAATATCCGATACCCAACATTCAACGGCTATTTCTGTATACTCAAGCAGCCTTTCTTCCAGCCATAAGTCCGTTTCTTCATTTTCCCCCATTCAGCATTCGATGTTGGACGTTCGATGTTCATTAGTCCATCCGATGAAAAAATAACTTAGCACTTATAACCCCTGACCCTTATTTTTTTCGGAATGACACATGGCCATTTTCGTCCATTTCTATCAGGATATCGTCTCCCTCTTTGAAGGTCCCCTCAAGGATTTTAAGGGCCAGAGGATTCTCAATGTAGCGCTGAATGGCCCTCTTAAGAGGACGTGCCCCGTATGTAAGATCATAACCTACGTCAGCTATCCATGCCTTTGCCCTTTTGCTTACGTCAATTTCGTAATTATGCTCCTGCAGACGGTCCTTGAGATAGCTGAGCTGGATGTCTACAATACTTTGCAGGTGTTCCTTGCTGAGTGAGTGAAAAATGATCACGTCGTCCACACGGTTTAGGAACTCGGGTTTGAAGCTGAGACGAAGGGCGTCCATCATCCTGTGCTCTATCTCCTCCGGGTCCTTGATTTCCTGAATCAGGTCAGTACCTATGTTGGAAGTCATGATAATTATGGTGTTGCGGAAGTTCACAGTACGACCCTTGCCGTCAGTAAGCCTTCCATCGTCCAGGATCTGGAGCAGTATGTTAAATACGTCCGGATGGGCCTTTTCTATTTCGTCAAAAAGAATAACAGAATAGGGTTTGCGCCGCACGGCCTCTGTGAGATAGCCCCCTTCTTCATATCCCACATAGCCCGGAGGCGCACCGATTAACCTGGCGACGGAGTGTCTTTCCATGTATTCGCTCATGTCCATACGAATTATGGCCTGCTCAGTATCGAACATGAATTCAGCCAGGGTCCTGGCCAGCTCTGTTTTTCCAACACCTGTGGGTCCGAGAAAAATAAAGGAACCAATAGGCCGCGCACGGTCCTGCAGACCGGCCCTGGCCCTGCGGACTGCATTTGATACCGCCTGTATGGCCTTTTCCTGGCCAATAATCCGTTGGCTCAGGCGATTTTCCATGTGGACCAGCTTTTCCTTTTCTCCCTCAAGAAGTTTGCTGACCGGTATTCCTGTCCACTTGGATATGATGTCCGCAATGTCGTCAGCGTCCACCTCCTCTTTGAGCATACTGGTGCCATCCTTCTGAAGCTTTTTTATCCGGGACTGTTCCTCTTTCAGCTCCTTTTCAAGTTTTGGGACCTCTCCGTAGAGGATCTCAGCCACTTTGTTCAGGTCACCCTCACGCTGGAATCTTTCTGCGTCGATCCTGAGCTGGTCTATACGTTCCTTGATATCACGGATTTTTTGAATAATTCCCTTTTCTTGCTGCCAGCGGGCCTTGAGCAAATCGCTCTGCTCTCTGAGGTCGGCAAGATCCTGTTTGATTTTCTCTAATCTTTCTATGGATGCCGGATCAGTTTCCTTTTTCAGGGCCTCTTGTTCTATCTCAAGCTGCATGCTCCGGCGCTCTAATTCGTCAATGTCCGCTGGAAGGCTATCTATTTCGATTCTCAGCTTTGCTGCCGACTCGTCTATAAGATCAATGGCCTTGTCCGGGAGAAAGCGATCCGTGATGTAGCGCTGAGACAGCGTTGATGCTGCAATTATAGATGAATCCTTTATCCGTACTCCGTGGTGCACCTCGTATTTTTCTTTTAGCCCGCGGAGTATGGCAATGGTGTCCTCAACACTGGACTCATTCACCATCACTGGCTGAAAGCGTCTTTCGAGCGCAGTATCCTTTTCAATGTACTTGCGGTATTCGTCTATTGTGGTGGCACCGATGCAGTGGAGCTCTCCCCTGGCAAGGGCAGGTTTCAGCATATTCGAGGCATCCATGGATCCCTGGGCCGCTCCGGCGCCCACCATGGTGTGGATTTCGTCTATGAACAAGATGACCTCGCCCTGCCGTTCTGCTACTTCCTTGAGGACTGCCTTCAGCCGTTCTTCAAATTCACCCCGGAACTTGGCCCCTGCGATCAAGGCCCCCATATCCAGGGCAATAATGCGCCGGTCCCTCAGTGTCTCAGGAATATCGCCGGAGACTATTCGTTGGGCCAGACCCTCTACTATCGCAGTCTTACCAACCCCTGGTTCACCTATGAGGACTGGGTTATTCTTGGTCCTTCTAGACAGTACCTGCATGATCCTGCGAATTTCATCGTCACGACCTATTACCGGGTCCAGCTTCCCTGATCTTGCAAAAGAGGTGAGGTCTCTTCCATATTTTTCAAGTGCTTGATACTTTTCCTCAGGGTTAGGATCGGTTATCCTCTGGCTACCCCTTATGGATACCAGGGCCTGCAGGAAGGTATCCTTGTTGACTCCATGACCTGTCAACGCCTGACCGGCCTTTGTATGGGATGCGTCGAGGATGGCCAGAAGTAGGTGTTCCTGGCTGACATACTCATCCTTCATTTTATCCGCAATGGCGAATGCCTTTTCCAGTATCTGATTTAGCGTGGACGACATATAGACCTGCAGACCCGCTCCGCTCACCTGGGGAAGATTGTTTACAGCTTCATCTACTTCGGCTTCAATGGCCTGGATTTCAACCCCCATTTTTTTCAGGACCGATGCTACAATTCCCTTAGGTTGGCTCAGCAGTGTCTTAAGCAGATGTTCGGGCTCGATTTGCTGATGCCCTTTGCTTTGGGCCAAGCTCTGTGCCCCTTGCAGGGCCTCTTGTGATTTCATTGTGAATTTTTCAAGTTGCATAATTTTATAATTCCTTAAAATTCGATGACTTAAATGTGTTGAGAAGTTACTTTCTATTCCAAGGCAAAATAAGAATGGGGGACTATGGTGTCAATAGACACAGAATAACAATTGTTTTGTTAAATCATATGTAGAATATTGAACTAGTGAGCAAATTAATCAATATTCCGGAGGAGTTGAGTCTATGACAATAAACCTCATGGATGAAAGGATTCGTCTGGAAAAAGACGAGAAAAAAGGCCTTTCTCCTTTTGCGACCCTCAGTGTTGATGCTGTCCGGGAGAGGGAGGAGGAACGGTTAGCTACAGACCACAGGCAGTGGTTTTCAGTTGATGCAGACAGAATTCTGTATTCACTGGCATATGCAAGGTATATAGACAAGACCCAGGTTTTTTCCCTTATCCCCAATGATCATATTACTCATCGAGTGCTGCACGTCCAACTGGTATCAAAGATAGGCAGGACTATAGGCCGTTTTCTCCGATTGAATGAGGACCTTATTGAGGCCATCGCCTATGGGCACGACATTGGCCATCCTCCCTTTGGTCACGATGGTGAACGGTATCTTACTGAGTTATGCATGGAATATGGTCTTCCTCCGTTTATTCATAGTATCCAAGGAGTTCATTTCCTGCGCAGAGTTGAGCGAAAGGGTAGGGGATGCAATCTCAGTCTTCAGGTATTTGATGGAATACTGTGCCACGATGGGGAGATACACTGTTCGTCAATCAGCCCTCACAGAGGGAAGACTTTTAAGATCCTCGATGAGGAGATAAGGGCAAAGCTCTCTTCTCCTCGGACAGACCTCCGGCCCATGACCCTCGAAGGATGTGTGGTCAGGATGGCCGACGTAATCAGCTATGTGGGAAGGGATATTGAGGACGCCATCAGGCTTTGTCTGGTGAGGAGGGACCAGATCCCTGGTCATTGCCGAAAGATATTGGGGGATACAAACGGGACCATTGTTTACCGTCTGGTTGAGGATCTTATTAAATCCAGCCTGGATAGAGATGAGATAGCCTTCAGTCATGAAGTGGTAAATGCCCTGGCAGAGCTAAAGGCCTTCAATATGGAGTTCATCTATATGAATCCCAAGATCAAAACCGAGTCGTCCAAGATCAAGGGCCTCTACAGGATTCTGTTTGAACGCTTTTTGGATGACCTGCAAAAGGACAGAAAAGAGTCTGTTATTTTCAGGGATTATCTTGATGGGATGAATAACAGTTACACTCAGGGACAGTCTTATGAGACCATTGTGAGGGATTTTATCTCAGGCATGACCGATGCATATTTTCTCAGGATGGGAAAAACAGTCCTGATTCCGCAGCTTCTACCTGCCAGATTTTCTTCTTCAGACACTGTGCAGGGTGGTTGATTTTTTCCTCCTCGCGCTTTGCCCTCGAACAGAATTCATGAGTTTTGCATGAGGCCCAGAGGATTTTTTTTAAGTTTTTTTTATTAGTTCCGATAAAAACAACATGAAAGAAATATTTTCTTCTGAACGACGGCAGGATGAGCGACTCCCAATTGAATCATTGGTCACGATTTCAGACGGCCGGCGTTTCTATGTGGAATCTTTGACAGACATCAGTAAGAGTGGTGTTGGAATAGAGGCATTACAGGAATTCCCCGCCAGCTCGAGACTGACCATATTTTTTCCATTAAATTCCCGAGTCAAAATTGGAGGCATTGTACGATGGGTTTGGAAAAAGGGTCATATGTATCGTATGGGATTGCAGTTTATGAACATGACGCCTAAGCAGAAAAATAGTATTCATAGATTTATTCATGGGTTTAACAGTGCACCAGCTATTTGAATATTCTACCATCCTTTCCTGATTCCCAAAGTGCTCACGACTTCCTCTTCAACCAGGGACCAGACCTTTCTTTTGAGTTCCAGATAGCGATCCGTAGGCTGGAGTTCCAACTTGCGGGGGTGTGGAAGGTCGTTGGCCTGGCAGACATGATGACAACGCGGTCACTTAGGATGAGGGCCTTGTTCTATCCGAATTTCAGACGACCGGCAACAACGTTATGCTTGTCACCCTCTCCATTAAACTATAACTTATTGATTTTACTGGTCCGCCCAGCAGGATTCGAACCTGCGACCTGCGGATTAGAAGTCCGCTGCTCTATCCAGTTGAGCCATGGGCGGGAACTTAATGACCGATTCGTGTATAATCTTTAACTATGTCCTTGTAAAGTGACTTTCCTTGTAACCGTTCAGATTTTCGGTGGATCTTGAACCTCTTAACTTATGAACCCATAGACAGTTACAGATGTTTCAATACCCATGACAAGCGATTTACCTGGATCTGCAATTCATCTAATCCCGCATCATTGCGGACTACATAATCAGACTTTTTGGCCTTTGCTTCCTGAGGAATTTGAGTGGCCATCCACCTGGAGGCCATGTCAATGGACATCTTTTTACGCTTTGCCAAGCGTTTGGTACAAAGTGGCTCAGGTGCCAGAACTGTGACTACATAGTCAAACAGTTCCTGCCAGCCTGCTTCAAAAAGTAAAGGTATTTCTACTATTACGACATTGTTTTCTGAAGCGGCCAGTTGTTGTAGTATCTGATCCATTCGTTTAAAAACATAGGGATGAATAATATTTTCTACAAGTTGCCTGGTACCAGCATCGGTCAACATCATTTCAAGCATTCGTTGCCTGTCAAGGGTCTCGTCGTCCTTTAGAATCTCTGCTCCAAAGGCCTTGACAAGCTCCTTCAAAGCAGGCTTTCCTGGTTCCACGACTTCCCTTGCCAGCTTATCAGTATCAATGACTGGGAAATTCTGCTCTGATAGCATTTTTCCCACAGTACTTTTTCCCGAGGCTATTCCCCCGGTAAGACCGATAACTTTGGCAGGCCAGTTAGAGGATCTTTTGCAAAAATTACCTTTTTTGGATAATATGTTTGGGTATAATGATATTGATATTGAAGCCATGTCACAAGTTCATTACAGGAGAAATGGATGAAAGTCGATAGAGACACAGTTGTCACTGTCAATTATACAGTGACCGTAAAAGATGGTGAAATACCAGAGGATCTCAACAGACCCTTTAATTGCCGGTTTCTGTATGGCAGAGATCGCGTCTTACCTGCCCTTGAAAAGGCATTGATTGGCCATGAACAGGAGGATAAAATCCAGGTAAGCATACCGCCTGAACAGGCCTTTGGTCCCTATAACCCATACCTGCTTAAAAAGATTTCCATTTCTAATCTTAATCATTCCGGACAGTTGAAGGAAGGGGAATATTATGAAGAATTCGGTCCAAATGGGAAACCAAATAAATTTTATCTGAAAGAACTACACGAGGATTACG
The DNA here is from genome assembly GCA_964646435.1 of uncultured Thermodesulfobacteriaceae bacterium. Classification (GTDB taxonomy): domain Bacteria; phylum Desulfobacterota; class Dissulfuribacteria; order Dissulfuribacterales; family UBA3076; genus UBA3076. The sequence continues at coordinate 56,955 of CAZYEJ010000002.1, read as the reverse complement.
TGTTAGCAGACTTCAATCACCCGTCAGCCGGGAAGTCTTTGGTTCTTAGCGGTACTATTTCAGAGGTAAAGGCCGCATCCATGCTGGATATCATGGTAGCTATGAATGCGAATCAGTGTGCAGAGGGTGGGTGAAGTTCTTGATAGTCAGGGCCAGGTAGGTCCTTCCATATAAAAATATAAGCTAAGCGTTCACAGGGCACCGCATCTGCTTTGTTGTCGGGCACTTGAAGTACAGGGAGTACGTCTGCGTACCCTCCGCCTCGCATCTGCAGCACCCTGTAAACGCTTATAGTTCGGCGGGTGCGGTAAGACGGGCGTTGCAATTCCGTGAACGGTTATAATATAAGGAACCGTTCAGGGTTCAAAGGTTCAGAGTTAAGAAGTTCAACGGTGAACCTTTGAACGTCTGCAAGAATGCCTTTGAGTATATAAATTATTTGTCCGATGAAATTATATGGGACTACAAGGAAAATGTGGGTTTAATACCGGATTGACAGACTCATTGATGAAAGGGAAAATTATGAGGCTTCATGTTAGGGAAGCAAAAATAAATAACTTGCCCGGATTGCGCCGGATTTTTATTGCCGATTCCCTTAAATGGAGACGCTGGCAGGCCGATGAAACATAACTTTGCAGAATATCTTAACGAGAAAGTCATGTTGGGAGATGGTGCCTTTGGGACCTATCTTTTTGAAAAAGGTGTAGACCTCGCAAAGAATACTGATTTGCTTAACATCAGCGATCCGGACTTGGTCTATTCCATTCATGAGGAATACATTCGGGCCGGAAGCGAACTCATTGAGACCAATACATTTGGGGCCAATCGTTTCAAAATGCTCAGGGTCGGCCGGGAGCAAAGGGTACGAGAAATTAACCTTAAGGGGGCTGAGCTTGCGTGTCGGGCTGCAGGGCATGAAATCTTTGTAGCTGGATCAATCGGCCCGACAGGTGCAAATTTTCCACTTGAGACTGATGAGATTGAGTCCGGCATAGTACAGGAGGCCTTTGCCGAACAGATGACTGCTCTGCTGGAAGGCGGGGTGGATCTTTTCATTCTTGAGACCTTTACTTACCTGGACGAGCTGCTTTTGGCCATTAGAACAGCAAGGAGAATTGCACCTGATATTCCGATTGTGGCCCAGATGGTCTACCCGTTTCACGGACGGACAGCCATCGGTCTGGACGCCTTGGATTGTGGCAGAGCGGCAGCCGCTGCAGGGGCCACAGTCGTTGGTACCAATTGCGGACGGGGAGTCAAGGCCATGCTCTCAGCAGTTAAGCGGCTGTCTCCCCTCAAGGATGAGGTTTTCCTTTCAGCGTTTCCCAATGCCGGACTCCCTGAGATCATAGAACACCGCATGGTGTATTCAACACCGCCGGCCTATATGGCCGACAAAGTGGCCGAAATGGTCAAGTTCGGAGTCCGGTTGATTGGCGGGTGCTGCGGTACCACACCGGCCCATATCCATGAATTCAGAAAACATCTCCACCTCAAGAGATACAAGGCCACACGGGCTGTAACCAGCGTGGAGAAATCCTCTGATTTGCCCGAAGGCAGAAAGGACTCCATTGGTAGAGGCGGAATGATCGAGAGCCTGAGATCCGACCGCATCCCTATACTTGTGGAAGTGGATCCTCCCAGGCATCTGGATATAGAGGGAGTTCTCACAGGCGCACGGGCCTTAGCCGAGGCGGGTGCTGATGCCGTCACTCTCGCCGAACACCCCCTGGCCGTTCTCAGGGCGGACAATCTGTCTCTTGCACACAGGATACGGGAGGAAACCGGGATTCAGACAGTGCTTCATCTGACCTGCAGAGATCGGAATATCTTGGGTCTTCAGGCACAAATTATGGGAGCGCATGTCCTTGGGTTGGAGGCCATTTTGGCTATAACCGGAGATCCGGCCACCTCCACGGATCAGCCCGGTGTGAGCGGAGTATTCGATGTCCGCTCCTTTGGCTTGGTGCAGATGATAGATCAGTTCAACTGCGGGCTGAACATGGCAGGGGCCTCAATGAAAAAGCGGACCGATTTTTCTATTGGTGTGGCCTTCAGCTATCATCCCGCCAATCCTGATCTTCAGATCAGCAGGCTGGAACGAAAGGCCGACTTGGGTGCACATTTTGTCATGACGCAGCCAATTTTTGACCGGGATACCGTAGAGGCAATGATGGAGCGGACGCAACACCTGGGCCTCTTGATTTTCACGGGTATTTTTCCCCTGATATCTGCCAGGAACGCTGATTTTCTGCACAACGAAATCCCGGGCATTTCAATTCCCAGGGAAATTCGAGAACATCTGTGGAAGTATGAAAAGGTCGAGGACCAGCGCAAGGCGGCCCTGGACTTCACCAGGAAGCTGATTGCCGACATTACTCCGTTCGCTGAAGGACTTTATTTGATCAGTCCTCTCAACAAGTGGGAGATCCCCTTGACGCTGGTACAGGAACTAAGAGCCTCCGAGCACTGATGCAGGTCAATCTCACAACGGGTATGAGGTCTGAGATTTCATCTCTGGTTTTACTGATCAAACTAACTGTCAGGCGCAAGGAACTTTTTGAATCCGGGGCCAGGATAGTAGTAGCAGTTTCAGGCGGGCCGGATTCGGTCTGTCTGCTGCATATTCTGTATTTATTGAGTAGCCAGTGGGGGCTGGGCCTTGAGGTGGCCCACTTTGAGCACGGCCTTAGGGGCCGGGAATCCAGAGACGATGCCCGTTTTGTTGAGAAGCTGTCCCATGATTTTGGACTCAGTTTTTCCATTGAACATGGCAATGTCAGGGCCTTTGCCGATAGAGAGGGCATGGGAATTCAGGAGGCTGCCCGGATCCTCAGGTACGATTTTCTGGAACGTGTACGTGCCGATACTGAGAGCACGTATATTGCCACAGCGCATACTGCTGACGACCAGGCGGAAGAAGTACTGCTGAGGTTGATCAGAGGTGCAGGCCTTCCAGGACTCAGCGGAATCCCATGGGTAAGAGACAACCACATAGTCCGTCCGCTACTGGGTGTAACCAGGCAGCAGATCCTGGGCCATCTTAAAGCCCATGACATCCCATTCGTAATAGATCAATCTAATAATAGCAGGGCATATCTGCGCAATCGCATTCGCAAAGACCTTCTGCCGCTTCTGTCCGAGGATTTCAATCCTGCCATTGTGCGTACTATTAATCGTACGGCAGAGATGCTGGCAGAAGATCATCAGTTGTTGGAAAAGATGGCAGAAGAGGCATATCAGGATTCATTGTCATCCTCTTTCCATGGGGGAGAACTGGCCTTCAGTGTAAAAAAGATTAAGAGGTATCCAGGGCCGATTCGCCGCAGGATCTACAGAATGGCCCTGATGGATTTAAGACTATTCAGCGGCAGGGTGAGAGCTGGCCATCTACTGGGGATAGATAGGTTGGTTACTACCTGTAAAGACCCTTGCGCCTCATGCAGGCTGCCCGGAGGTGCTGTGGCATTTAGGAGATATGAAAAGCTGTTTATTTCCTCTTCCGGCCCGGAAGAACTGATTTTAGATTCAAATGGCAAGAGTTGTTCTATAAGCGTTACCGGATCTGGACGTTGGCCTGCCCCTTGTGGAAAGGGATACGTGGAGATTTCCATCTCAAATGTTACAAGTGACTTTAGGTCCCGAAATCGAAAGGAGTACTTCAGGCCACTGTGGTTGAATCCTGAGGCTGTTAATTTTCCTCTGGATCTCAGAACAAGAATGCCTGGGGAAATTTTTTGGCCCCTGGGCGCCCCAGCGCCTTTTAAGCTCAAGAAATTTTTAATCTCAAGTAAAATCCCCCGTGGTGCCAGAGGCTTATTGCCATTACTCACCAGCGGCAAGGAAGTAGTGGCAGTAGTGGGGGTTGAAATTTCCCATCCCTATAGGCTTGTTCAAACAAGCGGAAAGGCGCTTTCAGTTCAGTGGATAAAATAAAATAATTATTGTATTCAATTCGTTATTTTGATTTATTATGTATTTTGATTTATATATAAAAATATACTATTGTAGCGGAGGACTACTTTTGAACACCTTTTACAGAAACTTGAGCTTGTGGCTTGTTATTGGCCTTATAATGGTCTTTATATTCAATCTTTTTAACGAGCCCCAGAAATTAATACAGGAGATCCCTTACAGCGACTTTTTGGAATATGTTGAAAAAGGTGAGGTGACCGGTGTTGTTATCCAAAAGGATAAGCTTGACGGTACATTTGAGAACCAGGCACCTTTTTTTACTGTAATACTTGCCCAGGATCCCGATATGATGCATTTGTTAAAAGAAAAGGGGGTTACTATCCAGGTAAAACCGGTCGAGGATACACCTTGGTATCTTGCATTGCTGATTTCCTGGTTTCCTATGTTGCTCCTCATAGGCGTATGGATTTTTTTTATGAGACAGATGCAGACAGGGGGCGGTCGCGCCCTATCTTTTGGTCGCAGCAAGGCCAAACTTGTTACTGATGAGAGTACCAAGGTTACTTTTAAAGACGTGGCAGGGATAGAAGAGGCCAAGGAGGAACTGGAGGAAATAATTGACTTTTTGAAAGATCCCAAAAAGTTCACCCGTCTCGGTGGAAGAATTCCAAAGGGTGTCCTGCTGATCGGGTCACCTGGTACAGGGAAAACTCTTCTGGCCAGGGCCATAGCCGGAGAAGCGGAGGTACCGTTTTTCACTATCAGCGGGTCTGACTTTGTGGAGATGTTTGTTGGTGTGGGTGCTTCCAGGGTAAGAGACCTCTTTGTCCAGGCAAAGAAGAATGCACCATGCATTATCTTCATTGATGAGTTAGATGCAGTGGGCCGTCACAGGGGTGCCGGTCTCGGGGGTGGACATGATGAAAGGGAACAGACGTTAAATCAGCTCCTGGTGGAAATGGACGGTTTTGAGAGCGCTGAAGGGGTTATTTTGGTTGCAGCTACCAACAGGCCTGATGTACTGGATCCGGCCTTGTTAAGACCTGGCCGTTTTGATCGACAGGTTGTTGTCCCTATACCCGATATCAGGGGACGTGAAAAGATATTGAAGGTACACGTGAATAATGTTCCGCTTGGATCGGATGTTGAACTGTCAGTAATTGCCAGGGGTACACCCGGGTTTTCCGGGGCCGACCTTGAAAATCTTGTAAACGAGGCAGCCCTTCTTGCAGCCAGAGAAAACAAAGAGACCGTCAGCATGGCCGACTTTGAGAAGGCCAAAGACAAGGTCCTCATGGGCACCGAGAGAAAAAGCCTTATCATTTCGGATGAGGAAAAGCGCACAACTGCTTACCATGAAGCAGGACACACATTGGTAGCAAAAATTCTCCCCGGCACTGATCCGATTCATAAGGTGACCATTATACCAAGGGGCCGTGCCCTTGGGCTCACCCAGCAGCTTCCGGAAGAAGAGCGTCATAGCTATCCGAGGTCATATCTTCTTAACAACATTGCAATTCTTATGGGAGGCCGGGTAGCGGAAGAGCTAATAATGAATGAATTTACCACCGGGGCGGGAAATGATATTGAAAGGGCCTCACACCTGGCGAGAAAGATGGTCTGTGAGTGGGGTATGAGTGATGGGCTTGGCCCGATAACATTTGGCAAGAAGGAAGAACACCCGTTTCTTGGCAGGGACTTTGGACATGTTAAGGACTACAGCGAGGAGACTGCCCGGAGAATAGATCAAGAGATCCTGAAAATAGTGCATAATTCATACAAACGAGCCAAATCCGTGATTCAAAAGGATATTGATTGCCTTCACAGTATTGCCAATGCCTTATTGGAGAAGGAATCCCTTGATGCAGCGAGTATTGAACAAATAATGAGTAACTGCCGAAAAGATACTCAGATTCAAATGGCAGGCGCCTGATACTACAAGAATGGCGCAATTATTCACTCCCTGCCAAAGAGTGTGAACGGTTATAAGGATGGCTTTCCCCAGTTTGGCTATAAAAGAGCATACATTCCACTGGGGTTCTCGCACATATATCATGGGGGTCATAAACGTGACTCCTGATTCATTTTCAGATGGCGGAAAATTCTTTTCTCCGGAAGGGGCTAAGCAGAAGGCCGCCACGCTGGTTGCTGCCGGAGCCGACATCCTGGACATAGGAGGGGAGTCTACCCGGCCTTTTTCAGAGCCTGTTACTCCGGAAGAAGAATTGTGCCGGGTGATACCTGCCATAAGGGAAATACGGAAAATCAGTGATTGCCCGATATCTGTTGATACTGTAAAGGCTGAAGTGGCCGAAGCCGCACTTTACGAGGGGGCTGACATTATCAACGATATCAGCGCACTGCGTTTTGATCCCGAAATGGCCGATGTGGTGTCTGCCTTTGAAGCCCCTGTTGTACTTATGCATATGAAAGGAAGTCCTAGAGATATGCAGGTGGAGCCCCACTATGAAGATGCGGTTGGTGAGATCAAGGACTTTTTGGAAAAACGCATGGCCTGGGCCAATAGCAAGGGCATTCCAAGGGAAAAGATGCTGATTGATCCCGGCATTGGATTTGGGAAAAGTTTTCAGGACAACCTGGTATTGATTAATCGCTTGGAGGAGTTTACCGAGTTAGGGGTGCCGATCATGGTGGGTGTATCGCGAAAGGCCTTTTTGGGAGCAATAGCCGGAATAAATGAGGCAGGAGAGCGTGATGTGGCTACTCTGGGTGCGATCGCAGCATCAGCCATGAGGGGAGCTGATTTGGTGCGGGTCCATAATGTTGCCCTCACCAGGCAGGTGCTCCGGGTAGTTGATGCTATTCGCAGAGAAAGCCTTTAATGAAATAGTAAGCGTTTACAGGGCATTGCATCTGCTTTGTTGTCGGGCACTTGAAGTACAGGAAGTACGTCTGCGTACTCTCCGCCTCGCATCTGCAGCACCCTGTAAACGCTTACAATTCGGTGGCTTGCAGTAAAACGGGCGTTGTAACCCCATGAACTGTTACATGAAAAAATGTTGAATGTTTGAGAGCCTTATTCAATATATACCAATAATTCGGTGGCAGGATGTAGTGGACGTCTTGGTGGTTTCCTACATCATATACCATGTTGTCCTTCTTATCCGGGGAACCCGTGCTGTACAGATGGCAGCAGGGCTGGCTTTAATTATTGTGATTTATTTTGTAGCCGGGGAGTTGAAACTCTTCACTCTTCACTGGCTTCTGGGGACCATCCTTAGCTCTTTGTTTTTACTCATCATAATAGTATTTCAGGACGATATTCGCAGAGCGCTGGCTCAGATGGGTCAGACCCCTTTTCCGAAGATTCGGGTAAAGACCTTCCAGGCCCTTGAGGAAATTGCAAAGGCAGTCACTAGCTTAGCAAAGAGCCATACAGGCGCCTTGATAGTACTTGAGAGGGATGTGGGCTTAAAGGACCACCTTGAGTCAGGAGTGACAATTGACGGGCAAGTAACTCGTGCTTTGCTCTGTACAATATTTGATAAGGGATCTCGGTTACATGACGGTGCAGTGATTATTCGAAAGGGTAGGCTTTCAGTGGCTGGATGCGTGCTGCCGTTGAGCATGAACCCAAGCATCAGCAAACGCCTGGGCACCAGACACAGGGCAGCTATAGGTATAACAGAACAGACCGATGCCGTAGTAATAGTCGTTTCTGAGGAGACCGGCAGTCTCTCCGTGGCCATTGCCGGAAAAATTACCAGAGATATAGATCCCGGCACGCTCAGGCGTATCCTGCAGAACGCCTTTGTGCCTGAAGAGACTGAAAAACCATGGTGGCGAAGGAGGATAGTTTAACCTGTGCACCGGCAAGGTTCTATTCGAAAAGATTGGGTTGTCAAGTCACTCTCATTGGGATTTGCTTTGCTGCTTTGGTACTTTGTGGTTGGACAAGAAAAGACCGAGGTAAGCGTTTCCCTTCCACTTGAACTGGTAAATATACCCGCGGATCTGGTAATAGCCAACGATATTCCTTCTAATATTGATGTTAAAGTCTATGGCCCCCGAAGCATGATTCGCGCCATGGCTACTAAGGGTGTTTTTAGGGTAATTGATCTTAAAGACGCAACACCAGGCAAAATCACTGTTCATTTATCACCTGATAGCCTTTCTTTGCCTGGGGCAATCAGAGCACTTAGGATACAGCCTAGCAACGTTGAAATAGTGTTGGAACCTCTCGTGTTAAGTGATTTCCCGGTAAAGCCTGTTCTAAAAGGCGTGGTTGCCAAATATCACAAGGTCTTAAACACGGAAGTATATCCTCCGAGAGTAGTTATTTCAGGGCCTGAAAGTGTAATAAGGGCTATGAAGGACGTAAGGACATTCCCAGTGGACCTTGACGGGGCTATGGATAATATTACCAGGGAAGTAGGTCTGGATCTTCAGGGACTCCATGTATCATCTGAAAAAAAGGGGACATATAAAGTCACTGTATATATAGTTCCTGCCCAAGGGACAAGGCGCATTATTCATATACCGGTACAGATTGAAACTACCAAATCCGATATTTTATGGTGGCCCAGAATAGTGAGCGTGACTTTACGAGGGCCCATACTGGATCTCAGAGAAATCAAGGCCACAGATATATATGTTGGGATTTCAGTGAATGGGCTTGAGCCCGGCATTCATTCGATTGAGCCTGAATGCATTGTCCCTGGAGGATTCACATTAATGAAGATCACACCACAAAATATCAAGGTGAATATTCCTGGAAAAAAGATTCCTTAATCCGCTTTTCGTCTGATAAAAGCAGGAATATCCAATTCATCGGTGTCCACTTTATCAAGACCGTCAAAGTCTAATATTTGTTTCCCCGGATTCTTTATGTAGCCGGATATCCCGACAGGATCCTTTTGGATGTGGGCTGTCGCACCATGTTCCAGCTTTATAGTCTTATTCTTTTTCTTGATAGATTCTATTGGTGTAACAATGTGTTTCCCAAAGGAATGGGCATCAGGCCCTATACCCGTGGCTATGACTGTCACCCTTATCTCTTCATCTATATCGTCATCAAATACAGTACCCAGGATGATATTGGCGTCTTCATGGGCCTCATTATGAATCAGGGAAGATGACTGTTCGACCTCCTCCATGCTCAGAGTAGAACTGCTTGCGGTAATATTCATCAGGATGCCCCTGGCACCGCTTATGGAGATATCTTCAAGCAAGGGATTGGCTATGGCCATCTGTACTGCCTCCAAGGCCCTGCGTGACCCTTTGGCAACACCTGTACCCATGAGGGCCATCCCCATTTCAGCCGTAACAGTGCGAACATCTGCGAAGTCTACGTTTATATATCCTCTCAGGACTATGAGGTCTGAGATACCTCTTACTGCATAGTAAAGGACCTCATCTGCCTTTCGGAACATCTCCAGTATCGGAGTGTTGGGTTGGGCAAGGCTTCTGAGCCGGTCGTTCGGAATGGTTATTATAGTATCTACAACATCTTTTAATTCTTCTATTCCCTCTTTAGCAATGCGAATCCTGCGTTTTCCTTCAAAGGAAAATGGTTTTGTCACTACTGCTACTGTAAGAGCACCCATTTCCTTACTAATTTCTGCAATAACAGGGGCCCCTCCGGTGCCGGTACCTCCACCCATTCCGGCAGTAATGAAGACCATATCGCTTCCTTCCAGCATTGCCCGGATATCGTCTATGCTCTCTTCCGCGGCTTCCCTGCCAATTTCAGGTTTTGCTCCTGCTCCGAGTCCCTTAGTAAGCCCTCTGCCTAGTTGAATTTTTGTGCTGGCCCTGGACACTTCAAGGGCCTGGGAATCCGTGTTTGCAGCTATGAATTCCACACCCTTGAGTTCGGAGGCTATCATATTGTTAATAGCGTTTCCGCCTCCACCTCCGATTCCTATTGCCTTTATCTTTGCAGTGAGTTTTGGTTCTATAAACTCAAAAGACATATGCTTAATCCTCCAACTGGTTTTTAAGTCTGTAACCGTTCACATTGTAACCGTTTACCTTAAATCTTAAACCATGACTTCATACGAAGGGTTACCCTGTTGAATATATTCCCGTCTCTTATCCGGAATTTCTGTTTGGGCTGATGTTCCATGCCATAGAGCACAAGGCCCACAGCAGTGGCGAACATGGGTCCGTTGACCACGTCCACCAGGCCGAAAATCCGCTGTGGATAGCCGATTCTTGTCGGCAACTGGAATACCTGATCCGCAATTTCGGCGATTCCGGGCAGGAGGGCAGAGCCTCCGGTTATAACCATCCCTGAAGCCAGCAGTTCTTTAAATCCTGTCCGTTCTATTTCCTGGTCAACCAAGGTAAAGATTTCCTCCACTCTGGGCTCAAGTATTTCAGACAGGATATGCCTAGACAAAAGTCTGGGTTTGCGCCCTCCCACACTGGGGACTTCTATCATCTGATCTTTGTCTACCAAAGAGTTGAGACAGCTGCCGTGGTCTATCTTTATTTGTTCAGCCTCTTTACTGGGTGTCCTTAACCCGACTGCTATATCATTAGTGAGGTTGTTGCCGCCAAGTCCCAGCACAGCCGTGTGTTTGATGGCACTATCAGTAAACAGAGCAAGATCCGTAGTGCCACCCCCAAAGTCCACAAGGGCCACCCCCAGGTCCTTTTCTTCCTGGGCTAAGACAGCTTCGGCTGAGGCAATGGGCTGAAAAACTATGTCCACTACGTCAAGCCCTGCCCGGTTTGCGCACTTGATAAGGTTCTGGGCAGCCGTAACCGCTCCTGTTACTATATGTACCTTGGCTTCCAGCCTTACCCCGGTTATCCCGACAGGGTCCAGGATTCCTCCCTGCTCATCTACAATGTACTCTTGTGGCAGAATATGTATGACCTCCCTATCAAGGGGTATGGCTACTGCCCTTGCCGCATCTATGACTCTGTCAACGTCCTCCTGTGAGATCTCCTGGCCCTTTACAGCTATCACCCCCTGGCTGTTGAAGCCCTTTATATGGCTACCGGCAATACCAATGAACACTGAGCCGATTTCACGCCCGGCCATGAGTTCGGCCTCTTCCATAGACCTCTGTATAGAATCGACCGTGCTATCTATATTGACAACCACTCCCTTGCGAAGACCTATAGAAGGATAAGTCCCCACGCCTATAATCTCAGCACCCTTTTCGTTGAGCTCACCCACAACTGCACATATTTTAGTAGTGCCGATGTCTAGGCCGACAATCATGTTACCGGGTCTCTCCGCCATTTCCTCTCCTAATGTTTCAGACTGACCAGGGCCTGGCCGGGGCCGTAATCCAAATCAACCTTAGCAACTTTTTTATATGTTCCTGAGCGATAGAGTTGATACAGGATTTTTTCCGCCTCACTGAACTGGGTGCTGAGATTTTTAGTATCAAAGTAAAAAGGAATACCGCTGTCAGATGTATAGAGTATTAGTGTATCTTTTTTAGCTGCGTCTATTTGGCTAATATTGTTTACACCCAGAGTTCTTGTGCCTTTGCTTGCCATGGATATTAATTCCAGGACTTTTTGGATTTGGTGATTTGGTGATTTGGTGATTTGATTATTTTTTATGTTTTTAGGATCAAACCCGGTAATGATGGGAAGAGAGACTGGGTCTTTTGTTGAAAGTTCATCGATAATTTTACCTTGTTTATCAATCAAATACATTTTGTCAGAATTCAACAGGGCTACCGGAGTACGTTCTTTGATCGTAATCATTAGATGATCCGGCAATTTTTTTTTAACTTTAACCGTATGGACCCAGGGATGCGCCTCTATGGACGCTGCAATTGATTTCAGATCGAGAGATAAAAGATTGTCCTGGGCGGTCACATTGCTCAGTTGCAAAACCTCCTCTTCCGTGACGCGATCGCAGCCTTTCACCAGAACCTGACAAACCCTGAAAAGATCAGATTGACATGCCCAATGCCGACACATAAAAAATCCTACAAGCACAATGCACGTTACGGCTATGCCAACCAATATTTTAGAATTGATAAGCCACGATACTGAAAACATCGGTTTAGCAGACTTATTCCGCGAGCCGGAGCTACGTACTGAAGACCTAAATTCTGAAGACGGCCTTCTGACTTTCATGTTTCCATACCCCAAATGGATACTTCCGGGACAAGTTCTACATCAGCCTCTTTTTTTACACGCCCTCTAATGATTTCCAGCAAGTCCATTACCTGTATGGCACTGGCTTTTCCACGGTTTACAATAAAATTCGCATGCTTTTTGGATACCTCGGCATCCCCGATTCTAAGACCTTTGAGTCCACATTGGTCTATGAGTTTTCCTGCTGAATCTCCCTGTGGATTTCTAAAAATGCACCCTACGCTTGGTTTTCCTATAGGCTGGGTGGTCCTCCGTTTGTACATCACGTTTCTGACATTGCATCTGATCTGATCAGGGCTACTTTTGCCAAGTTGAATTCTTGCGGCGGAGATAAGGGCCTTGTCTGGCAGTCTGAAAGACCTGTAATCAAATTGCAATTGATCTCTCCGAAACCAGCAACTCCCGTTCGGGCCTGTAAATTGTACTGCATCTATCGCTTCTGCCATGGAGCACTTGTTAGTGCCGGCGTTCATGGATATGGCCCCACCTATACTGGCCGGAATGCCCGAAAGATTCTCAAGACCACACAGGCCGTATCGTATGGACCAGGAAATAAGGGAGTTCAGCCTGCATCCCGCCTCTACAGACACTGTTTTAAAGGGATGGTCGGGAGGGCAGTGGATGCGATTCAGGGCTGTCAGGGTCATGACTATCTTCACGCCTTTATCGTTGATCAACAGGTTGCTTCCCCGGCCCAGCACTTTATAGGATATGGAACGATTACTGAGATAACAAATGGTCTGTTCAAGGGCCTTCAAGGTCCTTGGAACCAGGAATAGATGCGCAGGCCCGCCTATACGAAAGCTTGTTAGCGGTAAAAGCGGAACATTCTTGCGCACCTGGAGATCTCCTATCCTTTCCAGATCCTTAGAGAGCAAGCGCTGACTCCTTTGTCTTAAGCATGTCCAGAATTTTTGGTCCTATACGCCCTATGGCACCGGCCCCAAGAGTCATGACCACGTCACCCTCCCGCAGGCTTGGTACAATCGCCAGAGGAAGGTCCCCGCAGGATTCTACATAGTGCACTGGTCCACCACGTTTATCCCTAATGTTTCTTGCCAGACGTTTTCCGCTGACTCCGACTATGGGAGTTTCACTGGCTGAATAGATTTCCGTCAGCCATAATTCATCAGCTTCCCCGAAGGCCGTGGTGAAATCGTCCATTAATATCTGGGTTCTGCTGTACCGGTGGGGTTCAAAAAGAATCACCAGCCGGCGTTCAGGCCAACATGCCCTGGCCGCTGATAGGGTGGCCCGTATCTCAGTAGGGTGGTGGGCATAGTCATCTACTACTGTTATTCCCTCTGTTTCACCCAGTATTTCAAATCGTCTGCTTACACCTTCATATGATATAAGACCGGTCTGAATTTTGTGAAAGGGTATCTCAAGTTCAAGCCCCAGGGCCATTGCAGCCAGGGAATTTCTTACATGGTGCAGCCCGGGGACCTTGAGTTGTATCTCGCCAAGTTCGGAGTTTTTCCACCAGGCCCTGAAGGATACTCCCAGACCTTCAAAGGTAATATCTCTGGCCTGCAGATCAGACTCAGGTCCTGTCCCATATGTCATTACTCGTTTTTTTACTGCCGGGAGCATTTCTCTGAGGTGGGGGTCATCTCCACAGAGTATGGCAAGACCATAGAAAGGGACTTTGTTTATGAAGTCCAGAAAACACCGGATTATGGCATTCAGGTCCGGATAATAGTCCAGGTGTTCCCTGTCTATATTGGTTATTACAGCTATGCTTAGTGTAAGGCGCAGAAAACTTCCGTCACTCTCATCGGCTTCTGCTATCAGGAATTCTCCCTGTCCCCAGCAGGCATTGCTTCCCAGGCCATTCACCTTCCCGCCTATGATAACCGTTGGATCAAGGCCACCGGTGCGAAGTACAGAAGAGATCATAGAAGTCGTGCTGGTCTTTCCATGTGCCCCGGCCACTGCTATGCCGAACTTCTTAAACCGCATTAATTCCGCAAGCATTTCAGCCCTTGGTATGACCGGAATTTGGGCAGAATAAGCCTCCTGAACCTCAGGGTTGTTTTCTCTAACAGCAGAGGAAATCACCACCACGTCGGCACCCTGAATATTTTCAGGGGCGTGACCCCTGTAAATTGTGCCTCCCAGTTTTTTTAGAGACCTGGTGATTTCAGTCTCACGCAAATCAGAACCCGTGACTCTATATCCAAGATTGAGAAGGACCTTTGCAAGGCCGCTCATGCCTATTCCGCCGATTCCTATAAAATGCATATGTTGTTTTTTATACATGGTTACGTACTGTAGAACCTTTCAATGAATTAGTTTCTGTTTCAGAATATGGAAAAGTATGTCCGGCTATCTCTATCAGTGTAGAGGCTATCTCTGTAGCTGCCGTGGGTTTTCCAAGTTTTTGAGCATTTTTTCCCATATTGATGAGTTGCTGGGGATCCTCCAGCAAAGACTGTATCTCTCCCGCCAGTTTTATAGCACCGATTTCTTCTTCCAGGAAGTATTTGGCAGCCCCGGCTTCAGTCAATTCTCTGGCGTTGGCATCCTGATGGCTGTCCGTTGCCCAGGGATAGGGAATGAGGATCGATGGTTTCCCCAAGGTTGTGAGCTCAGACAGAGTACCTGCTCCGGCCCGGCAGATAACCAAGTCTGCCCAGGAATAGGATTCACCAATGTTAGAGATAAATGGGGTCACTTTGGCCGGAATGCTTGCATCCTTATAAAATTTCTCAACATGTGACTCATCCAGCTTGCCTGTTTGGTGAATAATTTTCAAATGAAAACCGGATTGCCACAAAACCTGTATGGCCGAACCGGCAAGCCTGTTCAGGCATCTGGCACCCTGACTGCCTCCCAGGACCAGAAGATTGAATGATTTGGTGATTGAGTGATTTGGTGATTTGGTGATTTGGTGATTGAGTGATTGAATAATATTTTTCCGTATGGGATTTCCAGTAAAAATTACCCTGTTTTTGGGAAAGTATTTAGCAGTTTCTTTAAAACTCACAAACACTGTCTTTGCGAATCTGGAGGCCAAACGATTTGTGAGCCCTGGGATAAGGTTCTGCTCATGGAGGGCGGCAGGTATCCGCAACATTCGCGCTGCAAGAAGTGCAGGTCCGGAGACATATCCCCCAACACCCAGTACCACATGAGGCCTGAATGATTTAAGCCACGAACAAGCCCTGATCGTGGAGAAAGGAAGTCCAGCCAGAGAACGCATGGTTGCTGCAATGCCTGAGCCCCTGAGAGGCCTTGTGTTGAGAATTCGGTAATCCCATTTACGTCCTGAAAGTGCATTTTTTTCCACCGGGCGGCCTGTGCCTATCCACATAACATCTATACGGCCATGGGACTCCATGGCCTCAACTACGGCAATTCCGGGGAACACGTGTCCGCCTGTGCCACCACCAGCCACCACTAATCTGGTGATTTGGTGGTTTGGTGATTTGGTGATTGTTTTGTGTTTATATATTTCGTGACTCATAATTAAGTTCACAATCTGCCTGCATTTTCAAATTAAAATTCCATTCTTAAAATTACCCAATCACCCAATTACCCAATCACCCAATTCCCTGGTTGCCTCCTGAAATGCCATGCCACGTTCTTCATAGTTCTTGAACATATCAAAGCTGGAACAGGCAGGGGAAAGGAGTATGGCATCACCGGGCTCAGCCAGGGACGTTGCTTCCATTACGGCTTTTCTCATAATCTTTTTGCCGTTTTTTGTTCCACGCACCTGGATAACCGGCATTACCTTATTTAGGATTTTTTCAAACGCCTTGGCCTCTTCGCCTATAACAATCGCACCACGAATACGCACCTTTTTTGTGGCCTCGGCCAGGGAAGCATAATCTTCACCCTTGCCGCGGCCGCCCACGATGAGCACTATTGGCTGATCTATGGACTCCATTGCGCGAAGTACAGATGCAACATTGGTGGCCTTGGAGTCGTCATAATAGTCGATGCCCGCATTTTGGGCCACCCACTGAAGTCTGTGATGTGCCGCTTTGAAGTTTTGGATAACAGACTGTACTGCAGCCGCACCAGCACCTGCCAGGCGTGAAATAAGTATGGCACAAGCCAGGTTTTCAATATTATGTCGACCCTTTGGGGACCAGCTTTCTAAGTCATATTCCTCCCATTTATTGTCAGGCCACATGACTTTGATTTTTTTTAAAGAGGTATCCAGCCAGGCTCCGGGAACTCCGGGGTGCCATATCCCGAAGTAGAGCCTTCTGGCACGTCCTTTGTCCTTCCACGTTTCTAGTCCCTTGTCGTCCATGTTGCGAATGGCCCAATCTTCAGGCCTTTGGAAGTCATAGATTACTGCCTTGCTCTCTCCATAGCTCTTGATGTCCTGGTAGCGATCAAGGTGGTCCGGCGCAAAATTGAGCCATGCTGTTGTCCTGAACCTTGGAGGAGTAAAAGGAAAATACCTGGTCCTTGGGAAATAATCCAACTGGAAGCTGCTAATCTCTAAAACCGCGATAGTTTCCTCGGTATGTTCTTCAACGAGCGCGGATAATGGTGTTCCAATGTTCCCTGCCCTTACATGAGGCACATTGGCCTTTTTTAGCATCTCATCCACAAGCATAGTAGTAGTAGTTTTTCCATTTGTGCCGGTTATGCCGATTAGAGGTCCTCTCCAGAAGGATGCCGCAAGGGCCAGTTCTCCAACCACAGGGATATTGGATCTGCGTGCTGCCTCAAGGGCAGGAATTTCAGGCGGAACACCAGGGCTGACCACTATCAGGTCGGATGAAAGGCAAGTCTCTACCTTATGTTTTTTTGTCTCCACTCCAACGCCATTTTTATCACACCAGCCTGCCAGGCCCTTAGGCCACTTATTCAGGGGATTCAAATCACTGCATATGACTTGTGTCCCTTGAGAGACGATCCATCCGGCAACCGCCCGGCCGGATATCCCCATGCCCAGTATTGTTACTTTTTTGCCCTTCAGTTCCATTCAATTACCAAATCACCAAATTCTTTCCTTATCTGAGCTTGAGCGTGCTGATTGCCACCAGCCCCAGCAATATAGAAATTATCCAGAATCTCACAATGATCTTTGGCTCTTTCCATCCCTTAAGCTCAAAGTGGTGATGGATGGGAGCCATACGGAAGATCCTCTTGCCTCCTGTTGTTTTGAAGTAAAAAACCTGAAGAATTACGGATAATGCCTCAACTACGAAGACTCCACCTACAATTACAAGCAGCATTTCCTGCTTTGAGAGAACGGCCACTGTTCCCAGGGCACCACCCGCGGCAAGAGAACCTACATCTCCCATGAAGATCTCTGCAGGATAGGTATTATACCAGAGGAAACCCAAACCGGCCCCTACCATTGCGCCACAAAACACCGCAAGCTCTCCTGCGCCGGGAACCGAAGGAATCTGGAGGTACTGGGCAAGAGTCGAGTGGCCGGCCAGGTATGTAAACAGGGCGTAGACTGATGCGGCTATTATAAAAGGGCCGGTAGCAAGCCCGTCCAGACCGTCGGTCAGATTAACTGCATTGGAGGTACCAACGACCACAAGCAGGGCAAAAAGACCATACATAATCCCGAGATCAGGCTGAAAGTTCTTAAAAAACGGGATACTAAGATGGCTATCCCACTTACCATGTGCGGCAATTATACCTGCGGCCAGAAGTACAAATACTGTCTGCCACACGAGCTTCCATCTACCGGACAGGCCGATGCTGTTTTGTTTTCTGATTTTCAGCAGGTCGTCTGCAAGGCCTATTGTGCCGTAACCGACAAGAATCAAAATGCTT
Source organism: uncultured Thermodesulfobacteriaceae bacterium (assembly GCA_964646435.1). GTDB lineage: Bacteria > Desulfobacterota > Dissulfuribacteria > Dissulfuribacterales > UBA3076 > UBA3076. Next base: position 39,186 of record CAZYEJ010000002.1, on the reverse strand, counting down.
ATCCACACGTAAAGATTCCTGAGGTCGGCCCACAGGAGTGTGGCGACCAGGATGGACACAATGATTAATATGCCCCCCATGCTTGGTGTCCCGGCTTTTGCATGATGCCTTGCCGGCCCGTCGTCCCTGATGACCTGGCCCATCTGCATTGCACACATACGTCTCATAAACCAAGGCCCGAGGAACAATATTATTGAGAGGGCGGTAACAGTCGCATATATTGTCCTGAACGTGATATAGCGAAAGACATTGAATACAGGCCACAAATCGTGGAGGGGATATAGCAGATGAAAAAGCATAAGGCCTATCCTTCTCCCAGATGCCTGATAAGGGCATCTACTGCTCTATCAAGGCCTATGGCCCGCGATCCCTTTACCAGTACGGTTGCCGGAGAGGGCATGCAGTCAAGGGCGGCTGGTTCTATCCAGGAAAGCAAATCCTCCGTGTTGGGGAAGATGCGAATAGCCTTTTGCGAAATACCGGCCTTTTGGGCGGTTTCGGAAACAGCATCCGCAAATTCGCCTACGAAGATCAGAAAATCAACTCCTGTATCGGCTGTAAGTCGTCCAATGTCATGATGGAAGTCGTAGGCCGCATCTCCGAGTTCCAGCATGTCTCCCAGGATCGCTATCTTTTTTTCGCCTTTACCCCAAAGATTGAGAGTCTCAAGAGCCGCTCTCATAGAGCCGGGGTTTGCATTATAAGAATCGTCTATCAGCCTCCATTCAGGTCCAAGATTTTTTAGAAAAAGGCGGCCTGAAATTGGTTTTACTTCCTCCAGCCCTTGCTTGATCCGGGCCGGCGTCAACCCCACTGCATGGCCTGTAGCTGCGGCTGCAATGGCATTTTGCACGTTTGCCCTTCCTATAAGTGAAAGATTAACAGAGAGTCTGCTTCCGTCAATATCCAGATCCAGCAGAGTGCCATGCCCGCTCGGGGTCCAGGACAGGCAGGTAATTGCAATTTTGAATTTTGAATTTTGAATTTTGAATTGGGGATTAGGTGTCAGAGAATAGCCCACTATTTGACACGTTAGATCTTTGGCCCCTTCCATCACCAAGGGATCGTCAAGGTTCACCACTGCCACACCTGTTTGGGGAAGGGCTCTCCAGAGTTCCCACTTTTCTCTGGCTACTTGCTTTATGTCCCCCAGGCCGACAAGGTGGGCAGGCTGTATGGTAGTAATAAGGCCCACTTGTGGCTTGGCAATTTCACACAGCCTGGGTATTTCTCCCGGTTGGTTTGTTCCCATTTCCAGCACTGCCCATGCATCATCGGATTTGGCCGAAAGCAGGCTGAGCGGGAGTCCGATAAGATTGTTAAAATTCCCAGGGGTTTTAGCCACTTTCCATTTTTCCCCCAGGATTGAGAAAATTAGTTCTTTTGTAGTGGTCTTGCCGCAACTGCCCGTAATGCCAACCACCTTGATTCCAAGGTATTCCCTATACCATGCTGCAAAATCTCCCAGGGCCTTTAACGAATCCTGGACTTGCAACAGGATAGGACAGGATCGAGGGCTTAAAGTCAAAGCTCGAAAGTCAAAGGTCGAGCTGACTACCGCGCCGATGGCCCCTTTTTTTATAGCATCAAGGACAAAATTATGGCCATTGAAACGATCCCCTGAAAGTGCCCAGAATATATTTCCTTTTCTTACTGATCTGGAATCTGTTGATATGCCATGGATTGCCGTATCCGGATCACCCGAAAGGACTCTGGCTCCAATAGCCCTTGCCACCTGAGAAGCCTTTAATCGAAGTCCCTGATCCTCAAGACTCTCTGACTTCGACCTATTACTCTTATACTCCGACCTCTGACCTCTGACCTCTGACTTCTGACCTCTGACTTCTGCCCCAAATGCCTCTTTCAGTATTTCCATGTCATCAAAGGCAAGTCGTTTGTTGCCGATTATCTGGTAGGTTTCATGGCCCTTCCCTGCCACGAGCAGACAGGCACCAGGCCTCACTTGTTCTGCTGCCCATAAAATAGCATCCCTTCTGTCTGGAATTACCTCCACTTCAGCTTTAGTTGCAGGGTGATGGGGAGGAAGGTCTCTGAGGCCGTTCAACATCTGATCGAGTATGGCAAGAGGGTCTTCAGTACGTGGATTATCCGAGGTCAGCACAACAATATCTGCCAGTGAAGCAGCTGCCTGCGCCATGAGAGGACGCTTGCCCCTGTCTCTGTCTCCTCCACAGCCGATTACGCAGATCAGAGGCTTGGACCCTAATCTGATAAGGCAGTTCAGGACACTTTCAAGGGCGTCAGGTGTATGGGCATAGTCTACAAAGGCGGTCACTCCCCGTGGGGTATGCACAGGATCGAGCCTTCCCGGGATACGCGTTATTGTTTCTATGCCGGTCTGAATATAGTCGGGATCTATCCCAAGGGTGATTGAAGCCGCCACTGCTGCAAGGATATTGTATAGGTTGTGCAGACCTATAAGCCTGGATTTTATGGAGACAGGTCCTTTGGGCGTGGTAAGTTTACCTGTTATTCCATCAATATTGATTGACTGGAACTCAGGTCTTACATCGGCCTCAGGACTGAGACCATAACTGATTTTTTTTCTTTGCACTATTTTCCACAGACGCCTTCCATACAAGTCGTCAATGTTGATGATTGCAGTATCAGATGGGTAGTCCAAAAACAATTTTACCTTGGCGTGGAAGTATTGGTCCATGTCTTGATGGTAATCCAGGTGATCGCGGCCCAGATTGGTAAAAACAGACGCTGCGAAACTGCATCCTGAGATCCTCTGCTGGTCAAGGGCGTGGGAAGATACCTCTAAGGCCACTGCCTTTGCCCCTTGCTCCGACATGTCGGCCAGAATCTCCTGTAGTTTTATGGCACCTGGGGTAGTGAGCTCAGAAGGTACCTCCTTACCACAATGTCTCTGGTTTACAGTCCCGATTACACCAGGATTCAGCCCGGCTTTGCTGAAAATGCCTTCCAGAAGATATGTGATCGTAGTCTTACCATTAGTGCCTGTAATGGCTATGAGGGCCATTTTTTCACTGGGATTTCCATAAAAGGCACTTGCCAGAAGACCGGTTGAAAACCTGGGGTCATCCACTCCCATAACAGGAAGTGCTCCAGGAACGGTCTTGATGTAACGATGGACATCTTGGCTTGGCATTAACAGGGCAGAGGCTCCTTTCTCCACGGCATCATTGATAAATTGTCTTCCATCAAATTCCGTGCCGGGAATTGCCACAAATATGTATCCCTGCTTTACCTGTCTGGAGTCTGCGGATATGCCCTTGATTTTTACGTCATCCAACTCAGGTGATATAGAAACAGCAGGTCTCAGCACTTCTAACATATCCCGCAATGTCCTTTCGTGCCGTGTATTACCAAACATCATTTGCAGGTTATACTGCAGACCTTCACACCCTTAAGAGGCGTTCCTGATCTTGGTTTCTGTGCGATCACACTCCCTACACCTTTGAGCTTGGTGGAAATGCCTATGGATTGCAGAATATCAAAGGCCTGTCTTATGGATTTTCCCTTAAGATTCGGCATCCTGGAGAGTTCTTTTTTGGTCTCTTGGCTTTTCACCGTTCGCCATTTGTCTTTCAAGGGTACCTGTGCCGCCTGTTTTGCTACTATTAGTGTTCGCCCTAAAGTGCCCCGGCGTTCACGAGGATCAATTTTTACGCCGTCGAGCAAAACAATATAACTGACTTTAGGTGATTTGTCGGGCCAGAATCCAAGGACAGTGACCTGGGCTGGAAATTGAGTGGATATTTGCTCAGACTGTTCATTCCACCTGATGCTCGCAAGAGAAGGCCCTCCCCTGACCGCGAGGTTTTTCCGCAATTTAAGTATAAGCTCTTCTGTTAACCATGGGATTTTGGCCTGTCTTTGATCCTTCACGGAAGACTCGGATGTCAGGAATTCATTAGGACTTTGTAGGGCCACGTGTGGTGTCACCAATATATTCTCATTTATCAGGGCGGAGAAGGCCCTTAGAATCTGGATCGGACTGGCTGCGATACCTTGGCATAAGAAGCAATTCTGTGACCTTGGCAGGGCTGAAGACAGGCTGCCCTGGCCTTCACCCGGAAGGTCAATACCTGTAGACTGACCAAATCCCAGAGCCAAGAGGTCTTTTGACCGGTCGTCATAAGAGACAAAATCTTTCAGTTCCTGTTCAGTCCAGGGACTCCATAGGACCAGACCTTTATCCAAAGTTTCCCATTTCCACTTATGTTCCATTTTGTTCAAAGGCTGATCTTCTGATTTTGGAAGCTCACTTTGTTCAAACATCCAGTTTAAGAGAGGCACAAGGACCACCGGGTCAACATTATCTTGTAGGGAGTAATTTGTAATGTTTGCTGCAGGTAGTTCCCAAAAACGTTCCGGGTCCCAGGAAGGCTTGCTGGCCAAGGCAAGGATCTCACCATTTTCAACACTTATTATAACAAGGCAGCCTTTATCTGCCTTAAGTCTTTTCATCTGCCTGCCAAGCTCTTTTTCCGCTGATGACTGAATATTTTTCCCAAGAGTAAGCGTAAGTTCCTGTCCACCTGCGTGAATTTGTGACACATTAGTGTGGCTTAAAAGGCTGTCATATGTGTATTCAATTCCCTCAAGGCCCCTGCCGCCGTGATCGACAAACCCCAAAACCGGAGAAGCCAGTGGACCGCAAGGATATACCCTTTTATATTTTTCCTGTATTTCTATTCCTTTAAGCCGCATGTCTTTCAGCCTCAGACCTTGTTTTAAGGAAATGCCTTCTTTTAGACAGATAACGTCTTGTTTCTCCGACAGCAGTTTTGTCACAGCATGAGGATCAAGGCCAAGGATTTCTGATACCCGTGGTGCCCAATCATCAACTTGCGGCAACTTGGAAGGTTTTGCTAAGGCAGAGGTTGTCTTTTGGCTTACGGCGAATATCGCTCCTGTCCTGTCAAGAATTACGCCCCTGCACAGGGGGCTTTGCTGGGAATAGTAGTCATGGCTCCGTTGTTGAGAAAGCCTGGACGAATCAATGTTGTCTTCGCTATTGACATTGTTATTCTGCCAAAAGCAACCAACAAACGATGTGGCCATAATCACAAGACCTGCCAGGGCAAAAAGGAACAAAATTCTTTTATCTTTATAAGGAAAACTCATTCTGATCTCTATCCGTTAAGTTAAGCGATTCGCTGTTAGCCATTAGCGTTTAGCTTTGAAAAATCCGGGCATTACGTTAATTAGAAATAACACCAAATGGGTAAAAATTTGTAATAGTAAAACATCCTACTTGTCAGGGCGGCAGACCGATAATCATTAAACTAACCGCTAACCGCTAAAGGTTAATCGCTCAAATTAAGTATCACTTAAGGAATATTGTCTGCCTGGCTGTGGGTGAGTGAAGTCCCATTTTTTTCCCCAATTTTTCCATACGGCTGCGTGCTTTGAGCCGGTCCATTTGATTGCTGAAATCCTGATATTGAGCACTGAGACGGCCTTTCTCTAGCTGGCGGAACTCTATATCCTTTGCTATTTTCAGGGTCTCGTGAGTAGTCCAGAACCCCAGGATTAATAATGCGGCTAGAGCAAATATGAGCGCAATTGTCTTTTGACGGGTTATTCTGAGTACTTTTGAGAACGAAAGGCTGCTGCCGGTGTTGTTTTTCTGTGCCATCGGAACATATAAATTTCTCTGGGGTATTCTAATCGTTGCTGATCGAGGAATCATTTTTCTCCCTCCCAGAGCAGGTCCCGGCAAGAGGCTCAAGGGTAGTTATGTTAATTTTAACTGTGTAGCGTCGGGCTCCACACATTGAGCAATTCTCAGCTTGGCACTTCTGGCTCTGGGATTACTGTGCATTTCTTCAGGGCTTGGTACCAGTGGTTTTTTAGTTAAGGGTTTCAGTCTGTTATCTTCTCTGAAAGCGATTTTTACCAGACGGTCCTCCAGGGAATGAAAAGAGATAATACACAGTCGTCCTTCCGGTCTCAGGCAAGACGGGAGTGAGCCAAGGGCCTCTTTAAGGTTGTCGAGCTCTCGGTTCACTGCGATCCTGAGCGCCTGGAAGGTCCGTGTGGCAGGATGAATTCGGCGTGGATGGTATTTTCTGGGAATGGCATGGGCAACCACTTCCGCCAATTCCGCTGAGGTCAGAATCGGGGCTGTTTCCCGCCTGTCATATATGCGTTTGGCGATTCTCTTTGCCCATCTCTCTTCCCCGTATGTTTGGATAAGCTCGGTCAATCTTTCGACCGGAAGCTTGTTGACCATGTCAGCAGCAGTCACTGCACCAGGGGTGGAAGAATCCATGCGCATGTCAAGAGGTTCGTCCCTGGAAAAGCTGAAGCCCCTCCTGCTATTCTCCAGATGGAAGCTTGAGATTCCAAGATCCATGAGTATCCCATCAACTTGCCCTATTCTATTGAATAAAAGAACATCATGGAGATGGATAAAATTGCTGTGAACGAATCGAACCTTGTCACCAAATAGGGCCAATCTGGATTTGGACTGTTCTAAGGCCTCTGTGTCACAGTCAAGGCCAAGGACCATTTTGACTTCAGGGCATCTTGACAGCATGGCCTCTGTATGGCCTCCCATGCCCAGTGTTGCATCAACATAGACCCCGCCTGGCTTCAACGACAGACCATCCAGCACTTCTGTGACCATTACAGGGCAATGCACGGTCTCCTTTCTAGCCACTAATTCCGAATTTAGCGGTGATGTCGCTGCTGTACTGGTCAAAGTTATCCCTCGTTTTTTGCAATTCTTTGTTTAAGTTATCTTTGTTTGATATTTCGAAATAAGTAAGCATACCCGAGAGAACCACATCCCTGGTCAGTCCCGCCTCTTCACGGAGCTTCAAGGGTATCAATATTCTCCCCTGGCCATCCAGGGAACACTCCGCTGCTGCTCCCAACAAATATCTTTTAAAGGCTACGACTTCAGGAGGTCCAAATTGGAACCGGCTGAAATGTTCTTCTATCTTTCGCCATTCCTCAAAAGGGTAAGCTGCGAGGCAAGAGGGCAGGTTGGTGACTATCAACCGGCCATCGTATTTTGCCTGCAAGAACTCTCTAAAACGGGCTGGAATGCTAAGACGGCCCTTGGCATCCAAGACATGGGCCGACCGTCCTCTAAACATTGCTTTTACCCCTTTGTCCTACTTTATTCCACTATATACCTATATATTTTAATAAATGGTTGCATGTCAAGAGAATTAAGAGATAATTTAACCATAAAATATCAATATGTTATATAATAGAAACTGTGCTTTTCTTCCTTTTTCTATAATTTGCTTTTAAAAATGATGATTCTTGAAAATTGAGCCAGAGATATATAAATTATCTCTAATTTTTTTATCGGAAACAAGTGTCATCTACTTGAATATTTTGAAAAAGTTTTTTTGATTTTTATCCGGCGATTAAAAGTGAAAGGGGTGGTGGTTCAAAGTGGGGGAGTAGTTTGTGTTGAATCAGTAGGGGTTTTTTTTATGGGTCGGTGTTTAGGCCGGCGTTGGTATTGATTTACGGCCCTGTTGTGTTCAGCCAGGGTCCGGGAAAAACAATGTGTCCCGTTATTTCGTGAAACGAAATAGAGATAATTCTTTTTTGATGGATAGAGAGTCGCTATGATGGATTCCTTGCCCGGGTTTGAAATCGGTCCCTTGGGAAGACCTCTGCTTACGTAAGTGTTATAGGGAGTCCTTTTTCTTAAATCTTTCCACCTGAGACGGCGCTTTTTTACCTTGGTTTCCACAAGTATTCCATAGTGGACAGTTGGATCTGCCTGGAGCGGCATGTTTTTTTTCAAGCGATTCCAGAATACGGAAGCAATTAGCGGCATTTCTCTTGACCGCATGGCCTCTTTTTCCACTATGGAAGCAAGGGTCACTATATCGTGGACTTCGACATCCAATTCTTCCGTTCTGCGGCTAAATCCTTCTGAATTCCATACTTCCCAGAAACGATTAACGAAGGTGCGGAGCATCTCACGAGCCGTGGCGTCCTTGGTTAATTGATAGGTGTCAGGATAAACATAGCCCTCAGCGCTATCAGCCTTTATGCCCAAAGTTCTTAAGATGTTTTTGTCTCTTGCCACATTGAGAAATGAATCGTTTGATATCAATTTTGCACTTGCAAGAAGGTCATCTATTTGAAACAGGTTATAGCCCTCGGGGATGGTAACCATATATTGGCGGATTTTTCCCTGGATCAGGCAATCCAGGATCTCTGCAGGAGTTTGAGTTGGAGAGAGCTCATATTCTCCTGCCTTGATTCTGGTTGTTGCATTTTCCCACCAGGCCAAGCAATAAAATGCCCTCTTGGATTTGATTAAACCTTCTGTTTTAAGTTGTTGTGCTACTGAGGAAAAGGTGCTCCTTGTGGGAATTAATATGATCTTATTTTTGCCTGTTTCCGAAACAGGCAACGTATATTCTTTCCAGATCTGATAACCGGACAGAAAAACTAAATAGAGTAAAACAGGTAACCAAAATTCACGTATTATGCGCATATTGCCTAAATTGAGCGATTAGCTGTTCGCCATTAGCGTTTAGCTTTGAAAAAATAGGGCATTACGTTAATCAGAAATAACACCCAATGGGTTCACCCTGTTGAATCCCCAAAGGGGGCAGCAAAGCTGCGTTCAACAAGGTAAAAGTTTGTAATAGTTAAAACATCCTGTATCATTACAGCTAATAGCTAACCGTACAGATCCATATATTTCGGGCTAATTGCCCCTTCCCGTACGATTTCAGGAGGGTCAGTACATACATCGATGATCGTGGATGGTGCCCCTCCGGATGTGGGGCCCCCGTCCAGTATATAGTCAGGGGGACAAGATCGTAACTGATCCGCAACTTCCTCGGCCTTATAAGTGGCGGGGTGTTTTGAGAGGTTTGCACTGGTTGCGGTCATGGGATTCCCTAGGGTTTGTACCAGGGAATGTGCCCATGAATGGCTGGAGATTCTTACACCCACTTTGGCTGTATCTGCACAAAGTGGCCATGGTAGCCCGGGTTTAGCCGGCAAAAGCAGGGTCAAGGGACCCGGCCAGAAGCGCTCCATCAAGGTAACTGCTGCTGGCGGAACCCGGCTGACCAGATGGAGGAGATCCGCAGTATCTGAAATGATGATCAAAAGTGGTTTGTGCCTTGGCCTTTTTTTGATTATATAGATTCGTTCAAGGGCATCGATGTGTTTTATTGAGGCCCCAAGCCCATAGCTCGTCTCTGTGGGAAAGGCTACCACTCCACCTTTCTGCACTATATCTGCAGTTCGTTGGATCAATATGCGGTCAGGTGGTGGGACCATATGATATTTACCAAACTAAACGTTTATGATGAGGCCTTTCGTCACCCCCGAGCATGAAAATTTGCCACCCGCTCGCTATGCTCGCTCGACACACACAGACGAACACAGACAAAAGACCTTATCCACATTGGTGAACACACCAGCAGATGAATTGTCTGTGTATTCGTGTGGGTCTGCCTGCCCTGTAGCTCCGGTAGATGGTACTGGGGTGGCTAATTCAAAAAGTATTTTCACGGTAAAGTTCCGAAAAAGGCAAAAGGCTGCTGTGCACGCCTTTTTACAACATTTTTCAGCTAATATCAAATTCAACTACATCTGCTGACCATCTTCACGCCATTGGGTGATAACCATTCAATCTATTTTTTTTGGTTTCACAAGAAGTCTGACTATGTCTGAGATTTGGGCAATTCGTTGCTTAAGGAGTGTTCCGATTTTTTCTGAAAGGCCGCTTTTATTCACAGTGAAGATTTGAGATATGTTTAGGTATCCTTCACGACAGATTAAAAGTAGTTTACACTTTGTTGATCTTGTATTTTGGTAGTGAAATCGGAAACTGGAAACTAGAAAAAACACTAAAGATGTAGATGTGTTACCTAATTTCAAATTTCCAGTTTTGACATCGGCATTCAATTCGACAATACACGCTTTTTCGAAAAAAAGTGTAAAGAGGTGAATGAAGGATGCCTATGTTTACAACGCTTTTTCAAAGCTAAACGCTAATGGCTGACAGCTAATCGCTCAATTTAGGTTAGAATCAGGGATTATAGAGGTGAAATATGAGTCAGTACAAAATACATCCTATTGTGATGGGAACAAAGATCTTTGACAAAGGTATGATGACCTATCAACATGGCTATGGACAACTTTATACCATACCTATCTATTGCTGGTATCTGGAAGGTGGCGACCGGAAGGTCCTGGTAGATACGGGAGAGATGAGTCCGCTGCAATCTGAGGACAGAGAAAAATCCATTGGAGGAAAGATCTATAAATTTGAGGAAGGGCTGGGCCTCTGGGGTCTGACCCCGGAATCTATCGACATCGTTATCCATACCCATTTACACAACGATCACTGCGAAAACGATTACAAGTGCACTAACGCCACATTCTATGTGCATGAGAAAGAACTGGAGCGAGTACACAATCCCCATCCCCTGGATTTTCGATATCTGGAAGATTATATTCTGGACGTGGAAGAGGCCGGGCAGATCAAAACGGTAACCGGAGGTGAGGAAATTCTTCCGGGTATCCGTGTCATCCATACGCCGGCTCATACGGAAGGAGGGTTAACGGTACTGATAGATACCTCTCAAGGGCGGGCGGCCATAACTGGATTCTGTGTAATCATGGAAAACTTCTATCCCCCAAAAGAGATAACTGCAATGGAGATGGATGTTATCCCGCCCGGGACCCTTGTCAATGCATATGAGGCATATGACATAATGCTAAAAGTTAAAGATATGGCCGAAATACTGCTCCCGCTTCATGAACCTAAATTTGCCTCTATTGATACAATTCCAGAGGAAAAAGATTAATATCCACAGTGCGTGAGGAATCTCATTTTGCCCATGTTCGGCTGTGGTATGTTTTGACTTAGGAACGGGAGAGAAATAAGTTGAACAAAAATTAACAGGATTTTTTGTTGTATTCAAGGCGCGAGGAGCGAGCATAACGGGTTATGTGATCGACGAGCAACGAAGAAGACGGCAAAAAAGACATTAATTTGTTCAAGTTATTTATTGTACGTTCCTTAGCACAGATTAATCATTTATACTCCAGATTACCATGATAGAAGATTCCCTCAAAAATCTGTTTCCCCCTTCCGCCCTGGAAGGTGTTATCTCTCCCGACATTAATCGGGAATCTCCTCCTTCTGTCAGACATGTCTGGCAGGTCTCGGATCTTTTAGCCAAGGTCCAGGACAGATTGGACCTCGATTTTGATATCCTGTGGGTGGAAGGAGAGATATCAAATTTACGACAGCCTTCATCAGGCCATTGCTATTTCACCTTGAAGGATAATCGGTCCCAGATCAAGGCCGTGCTGTTCAAGTCCCAGGCTGCCCGCCTCCCTTTTGAGCTGGAGGACGGCCAGTACGTGATCTGTTTCGGGAGGCTCAATATCTATACCGGCAGGGGCGATCTCCAGTTGGTGGCGGAAACCGTTGAACCAAAGGGAGAGGGGGCTCTTCAACTGGCCTTTGAACAGCTAAAGGCACGCCTGGAAAAAGAGGGCCTTTTTTCTCCTGAGCATAAGCTGCCGCTTCTACTGCTTCCGCAAAGGGTCTTTGTTATCACATCCCCAACCGGCGCTGCAATCCATGACTTTATCCGGAATGCCAAGGGACGCTATCCAGGGGCAAACATCGTACTCTGCCCGGCAAGTGTTCAGGGAGAAGGGGCCTCAGGAGAAATAATTGATTCTCTGAGAATTGCCCAACATGTTGCTGAGAAAGGTGATGTTATACTGCTCACTCGAGGAGGTGGCTCGCTTGAGGATCTCCGGGCATTCAACGATGAGACCCTGGCCCGGGAGATTTTCAGTTGTACCATACCTGTTGTCTCGGCAGTAGGCCATGAGGTCGATTTCACGATTTCAGACTTTGTGGCAGATCACAGGGCCGCCACCCCCACTGCAGCGGCACAGCTCCTTTTTCCCCGCAGGGAAGAGCTGATGGACAAGGTAGCAATCCTCACCAGGAGAATTATCCTTTCAATTTACAACAGGTTAAAAATCAATCAGCAGGCGGTTCAATTACTCCGTCATCAACTCAAGGATCCCAGAAGAAAACTTGTGGAGCAGAGACTTCGACAGGACGACCTTAATGCCAGGCTGTTGAGGATCATGCAAGAAAAAATTGGTTTCTGGTCCCATGGATACCTGAACCTGCGTGAAAGGCTCGTGGTACACGAACCGGGAAAACAGCTTGCCCTGGCCAAAGCCGAATCCTGCTCTCTGTCAAGGCGTTTGGTCCGGGCCGGATCGGTCTCTATTGAGAGAAAACGCCAATCCCTTGCCACGTTGTCCGGAAAGCTAAACGCAGTGAGCCCGCTTGCAGTCCTTGCCAGGGGCTACAGTCTGGTTTATCGGACATCCGGGGGGAAACTTGTAAAGCGATTTGATCAGGTGGCAGAAGGTGAACGTCTCCTGATAAGACCTGAAAAGGGTGCTATAATCTGCAAGGTGTTGTCCACAGGAAAAGACCAGGACAAAGTACTATCTGAAACTGAATTAAGCGATTAGCTGTTAGCGGTTAATTTGCTGCTGTTTTCCAAATAAGTTACTAATACCTAAAAGCTGATAGCTGTTCATCATGATATCAATGAAACTAAGATTTTTCTCATGCCTGCTCATATTTTTTATGACGTGTTTTTTCCCCATCTGGAGCTGCAATCTGGAGGTAGAGGCTGGATCGTATCCGGTTTCGGTAAGTATGGAACCTGACAAGATCCCTCTTGGAGGAATCGCGCTGGCCACAATAAAAATAAATGACAAAATGGATCTCCTTGATGTCAAGTTTCTTGGGAAAAAAATCCCATACCACCTTGACCCATCCAGCCGGGATTATTTTGTACTCATTGGAGCAGGTCTTGATTGTAAGCCAGGAACCCACATCCTGACTGTCAAATGGCAGGGGCCTGACGGCTCTGACCTTTACTCCCACGAAGTTCGGGTAATGGCAAGAGACTTCCCGGAAGAACGTCTTTCCGTACCGGAGCGCATGGTGGAATTTCCCCCGAAAATTCTGGAGCGAGTGCTAAACGATCAGAAGGCCGTAAGAGAAACATGTGACAAGATTTCAAATACGCTTTACTGGAAAAGGCCTTTTATCTGGCCTGTAAATTCCAAAATTCTCAGTCCATTCGGATTCAGGCGGATATTTAATAATAAGCCCAGGAGCCCCCACTCAGGTGTGGATTTAAGGGCCCCTGAAGGTACTCCTATCCTCGCCTCCAATTATGGAAAAGTGACCATGGCCAGAGACTGTTATCTAAGCGGAAAGACAGTTATCCTTGATCATGGCAAAGGTCTATACACCCTTTATGCGCACCTTGTCAGTTATAAAGTCAAAAAAGGACAAGAAGTGGAACGAAGCCAGGTTGTTGGTCTTGCCGGGTCCACCGGACGGGCCACAGGGCCACATCTCCACTGGGGAGTGAGTCTTCTGGGCAAAAGACTTGATCCTGAAGAATTGATGGCCTTGCTTGGCACCTGAACCCTTTCCCGTGATAATAAGTGTAGAAACCGACCATGTCAGATCTTTACTGTTAATCGGTTAACCGATTAATCAATGGTTCCGGTTTTCGTGCGGAGCGAGTTCCCTATCTTTTTTATCCCAGGCTGTCGTGAAATCCCGGCTTCCATGAATCAAGGATAGAATTGAAACTCGATCATCTTCGACACTGTAGATTAAGGGACGCGGAAAAAAATAAACCTCATGGATACCTCTTTTTCTCCTTGATGTTCGGCCCTTCACCATGTCCGTGGCATTACCCCCGGCGTTGGGCTACTATGGCCTCTGCTGACTCCTGCTTTCACACCACACGAATTACTTCGCATGACGCTGCACTATTCATTTCCTGTCTGCTCATCTTTGTTTCGTATCTCACAAATGAGGCAGAGTTTTCCATCATCTGTGCCGGGACATTTGGGAACCGGTAGCCCCTGCCGGTAGTTTCACTGGAAACAACATTATGCCGCATGGAAAACAGGTCTCCCTGGATAAGAACGTGAACAATCCGCGCCATTTACCGTATCTCCTGTGAATCCAGGGCTTAGACATGTTGTGCTGCCTTAGGGCCTGGGAAAAAATAATTTGGCATTTTCGCATCCCATCTTCACCACATCTTTAATCGATCCTCAATCGCAAAATCCTCAACATAACACTGTTATGCCTGCGGTTTTGTTCAATCAGATCGACTAAATCTATGGCAAATCTGGACGCGAATTCCACCAATTTATTTTTTTCAAGACCCTTGCCCAGAGACTCGGCCTTATATGACATTTCTATTCGTCGGCTCACAGCTTTGTACTCCGGCTTCCTTCGAACCCCGCCTCACAGCGACGCCCTTGCCTTCGGCTAGTACTTTTGCTAACCTCAAAATCAGGCAGCAAGGTTCACGTACAGAGGACTTTAACCTCATAAGTTCACGCCTATGCCGGGCGTACACAATCCAGTGCATTTGACGCCAAAGACCGGGGTCTTTAGTTACTGCTCGGGTATATGAAAAGATTTGGTATTTTTAAGGATTTCGAAAGTTTTTTGGCGCAAGTGACCGGCACGTTGGGGCTACAAAATGATCAATAGTGGTAGCGCAACTGGGCGATATGGATTGCATTTTCAGATACTTTGTAAACGAACCTGTGTTCATCGGTGATTCGTCGGGACCAGTAGCCGGAAAGAGCATGTTTAAGTGGTTCAGGCTTTCCAATACCCTCAAATGGATTTTGTTTCGTTTCTTTGATGAGGGTATTGATACGACGAAGGACCTTTTTATCGGTTTTCTGCCAAAAGAGATAATCATCCCAGGCGTGGTCAGAAAAGATGAGCCTCACTCTAAAAGTTCCTTTTCGATCCCTTTGTCGTTTTCAAGTTGGGCGATAGATTCAATCAAACGCCTGGTGTTTTTTGGTGACCGTAAGAGATAAGCCGTTTCTTCAAGGGCTTCATAGTCCTCAAGTGACATAATGACCACAGAGTTAGAGGTTTTACGTGTTACGATCACCGGCGCGCGGTCTTTACATATTTTTTCCATTGTTTTTGCAAGGTTTTGCCTGGCGGCTGTATAGGTTATAGCTTCCATAAAGCACCTCCTGTACAGTTTATTGTACATATAAAAATGCTGTTGTCAAGCACATATTTGGAGCCCCAGCAAGCCGGCTACGTTGAGCACCTTGCCCCGTCGCTACCGCTACGCGCCGGAACAAGGTACTCGACCCGACTGCGCGCGCCGGCCTGCTCATACCCGACGTGCTCGCGGGTCAGCACCGCGATTGGGCAATAATTGTGGTGGGACAATATAGGATGCTCTAAAATGGAAGCAACGCAAGCATGGAAAAACTTTAATCTAAGTAAAGAGCTTAGCGTTTCCGGAGCTTTCATCTACTCCGGATTACGCCGTTTTTACGAGATGCAAATTCTCGATAACACCGATGAAATATTTGAAGTTCTTTACAACCTCTCCGTCGGTCTCGAACGTCTATTAAAAATTGTGGTGGTGCTGTTGGAGCACAATGACTCGACCGACCAAGAGGCCCTTGAAAAGTCTCTGATCACGCACAATCACCTTCGCCAAAACGAATGAAAAAAATTGAACGAGTTAGACCAATCCGTGAAGCAACAGCTTAAAAGTTTCTCGATTGATATTCAAAGAATGCAGTACATAAAAATTAGTAATTTGGGGACGGGGGACGGATATCTTTCTTGATGGCTGTGACCGGAATGACTTTCTTGGTCGACTTGAAAAGAATCTTTCTTTGACTGGCTGCAGATGTTATGCATGGGTGCTGATGTCCAACCATGTCCATCTGCTTATCCGCACAAGTAATAGACCCCTTGGGGATCTGATGCGGAAAGTTCTCACCGGTTATGCTATCTCCTTTAACCGTCGGCATGGTCGGCACGGTTATCTCTACCAGAACCGCTACCCCAGTTAAATAATCACCATGTTTCAAAATACCATGCCGAACCTTGCCTTGGTTCCCGGTCCTTCCATATTGTCAGATTATGCCATTTAGATTTAACGGGGCAAGTAAATCAATACTGTGCCAGGAGGATGAATATCTCCTTGAGCTGTGAAGTACAAATGGCAGAGACGTTCAAGAGTCGTCTCCATGAATGCATGGAGAAAGACGAAAATGGCAATTTAAAAATGACGATTGGATTCCCGCTTTCGCGGGAATGACGATTGGGTATAAGCACCTGTCATTCCGGCGAAAGCCGGAATCCATTGGACAGTCGCAAAATATGATTTGCCCGGACTTATTGAAAAGTCACGTATAATCACAGGAACTACCAGAAAAAATAGAGATTTTCGGCCAAGCATTAGTCAGTGCAGGGAGGGGGAAAACCTCCCCTTACTGATTAGTGTTTCAAATATTTTCTTTTAACGTTTCCCTTACTCAGCAGGACAACATGACTCCGACCGGTTCGAGGCCTTCCGAATATCTTAAAACCTTTCTGTTCGGCCACAGAAACGGTTATCTCAAAATGTTTTTCTGATACATGTCCCTTTGGTTCTATTACTAAAAATTTTCCATTCGGTTTCATGATTTCATATATTTCAGAAAAAAATCTGGAAGCATCAGCAATTTCGTGCACAACAGCGGATGCAAGGGCAAAATCGAACTTTTCTTTAAGGTCATGCAGGCCAAGAGAATCGTGATGACATGTCCGTGTTTCAATTTTATTAGACAATCCTGCTTTTTGTGCCCGTTTTTCAAGTGACCTGATCATCTTCTCCTGAACATCTACACATATAACTTTTCCTTTCGAACCGACCATCCGTGCAAGGGGCAAACTGAAGAAACCCATTGCACATCCTATATCCAGAACCTTCATACCATTCTCAACATACGGGCTAAGTATCTTTTTGGGATTTTGTAATAATTTTCTTATCGGGCTGGCAAGAAGATAACCAACCCATACAGGACATACTCTTTTAGCCATCTATCTGTCCGTTAATCATTTTTTTGATGTTGGCACTCGCTTCTTGAGGGCATTTGAATTAGCCACCCCGGAGGAATATGCTACGCATTCCACCCCGATACGATCTACCGGACCTATGGGCAGGCAGGCAGGGTAGGCAGACTTACACAGACAAATACAGACGTTTCCCCTGCTAACATAGTTGGCAAAAAGGAACCGCCCGCATTCGGGCAACCAGATAATCCGACAAAGAGATTTAGGTCAAAACCAACTAAACCTCTGAACCCGTGAACGGTTACAAGATATCTTACAACTTTCTGCATCCTTCATAGCAAGCCAAAAGTAGTTTACACTTTTGGGGGTAATATAGATCCGAGCAAGGGGACGTTGCCAATTTATACAATATATTTTTACCGGCACCATCTTTCCAGGGCTTCCGCGTCAAATCCACCGTCCCTTTCAGTTCGGGAAGAAGCCGCATAAACAGCTTGTGGACTTACGCCAAGCTCTCGGGCAAGTTCACGGCCACTCTGTCTTAAATAATTTGTCCAAACATAACAGAGAATAGCCCTGGCACGTGATACATCCTGAGACCTGCCTCTACCATCCAGGGCATGACTACTGACTCCCATATCTCTGGCAATGCGTTTCTTCAGCTTTGAAAGCTTTATTTTCCCGTATCTTCCTTCAGACTTAGCATCCACTTCCTTAAGCAGGGACTCAACAAAGGCGGAAGACCCCAATACACGTTCGTCAGACTGATATGCCTTACGGCCTCGACGTAAATCCGCAACCGCACGCCGACCACCCATGCTTCGATAAAACCCGCCACCCACAAGGTCAGGCCTTTGGCCTTGTCCGATAGCATCCGATACAAAGGCCCTATAGTTCTTCGCAGCCTCCCGGCATGTCCTGCCAAATCGACTCCACACATCTTCAGCATCCTGCCATGACCGTTCTATACTGCCCACAAGGACCGAATGGCCTGTGTACGGATACCGGTCCAGCTCCTTCATGTCCTTAACAACACCAGCACGCAGAGGATTGAGGTGCAAATATCGAACAAGCTCCAAAAAGTATGGTTCTTCCTCACAAATTACAGACTTGAAACGGTCTTGAAATACATGTCCATGATGTCTATGCCGTTGGTTAAAGTATCCGGCATACCCTGTTAACAACGAGCGCATGCTCCTGGAAAGTGAGATCTTTCCGGTCCTGACCAGAAGATTAAAGTAGTTGGGCATCAAAGACCATGCATAAACGATCAGTTTTCCTTCCAGGGCAAGATGTGAGAGACGGCGAACAAATTCATCCATGTCACAATCATCAATAAAAATTGGCCGTTGCTCAATCCCACGTGCCATGACATGGTGCAAAACACCAGGCGCATCCAATCTGGCTTGTCTTACCATACAGCATACATACCTTAAGTTGTATAAATTGGCAATGTCCCCAATCATCTTTACACATAACAACCAAAAAAACATTATCTCCAGTTTTGGAGATCAAAGCCTTGTTAAATGTCAATTGAGAAATCTTTGACAAGAAGCAGTCTTCGTCCATCTGCCAATGAAGAGGGAATATTCTGAACTACGAATGAAATGAATAACGCTTTTCGTGTGGTTCAATGGCCGAGATTAAAACCATGCCCTTATAAAATTTCCGACCGATAGATTCCGCAAAATGAATCGGATGAGGGGCATTGACTGCATTGCCAGAACACCTTCAAAGTAGTATAGACTTCCTCGATAATGATTTTTGACTGCGATATCGGTTGCAGAAGTACGACTTGTATAATTTCCTTCCTATAGCTCTGCCACAATCATTATATCGAAATCTAAATAAACGCACGTTCAAAATAATTTATCATAATCCGAGTCCATTCATTTTGAATGGGCGTTGAAAGATGATGAATTGAAATGGATGATTGAGCTCAGAGAGGCTTTAAAATTATTATGACCAAACAACAAAATCAAAAATTGAGAAATATTGCTATCATCGCCCACGTCGACCATGGCAAGACCACCCTGGTGGATGCCATGTTCCGGCAAAGCGGCCTGTTCCGCGAAGGCAAAGAAATGGATGAGCGGATCATGGACAGCATGGATCTGGAGCGGGAGCGGGGTATTACCATCGCAGCCAAGAATTGCTCGATCATGTGGAAAGATACCAAGATCAACATCCTGGATACCCCGGGCCACGCGGATTTTGGCGGGGAAGTGGAACGGGCCATGGCCATGGTGGACGGCGCTATTTTGCTGGTAGATGCTTCGGAAGGCCCTCTGCCCCAAACCCGGTTTGTTTTGAAAAAAGCCCTGGAAGCCGGATTGGTCATACTGGTGGTGATCAACAAAATCGACCGCAAAGATGCCCGGGCGGATGAGGTGCTGGACGAAATTTACGATCTGTTCATCGATCTGGATGCCTCCGAGGACCAATTGGATTTTCCGGTCCTCTATGCCATTGGCCGTCAGGGCATTGTTCAACCCGTCCTGGATGAACCGCGGGAAAACATCCACTTGCTTTTTGATACAATTTTGTCGGAAATCCCAGGACCTGTTTACGATTCGGAAGAACCCTTTCAAATGCTGGTGGCGGATCTGGACTATTCCGACTATCTGGGCCGCTTGGCCGTGGGCAAGATCATGAACGGCTCCATATCCCTTGATGATGGCCTGATCTGTATCACTGAAGATAACTCCCACCTGCCCATTAAACTCGCCAAACTCCAGGTGTACCAGGGCATGGCACTGCAAGCTGTGAACCACGCTGATGTCGGAGATATCATCGTGATCTCGGGTGCCGACGATGTGAAAATCGGAGATACCATCTGCACCCGAACCAAGCCCAAGGCATTGAAGCGCATCCGCGTGGACGAACCCACGGTCTCCATGACCTTTACCATCAACAACAGTCCCCTGGTGGGCAAGGAAGGTAAAATTGTTCAATCCCGCAAAATCCGGGAACGGCTCATGAAAGAGACCCTGCGCAACGTGGCTATTCGCGTGGAAGATACCGGCAGTCAAGAAAGCTTCATTGTCAAGGGCCGGGGGGAATTCCAAATGGCAATTCTCGTCGAAATGATGCGCCGGGAAGGATTTGAATTGTGCGTGGGACGACCTGAGGTGATCTATAAGGAAAAGAATGGCAAGCGCCAGGAACCCATGGAACATGTGTTCGTGGATTGCGACGAGTCATTCGTGGGAATCGTAACTGAAAAGCTGGCCCATCGAAAGGCTCGCATGAGCAATATGGTGAACAAAGGCTCGGGGCGGGTAAGAATCGAATTTATCATGCCTTCCAGGGGGCTGATTGGGTACCGGGAGGAATTCTTGACCGATACCAAGGGCACAGGAATTCTGAATTCTTATTTTTTTGGCTATGACGATTATCTGGGAGATTTTCCGTCCCGGTACACGGGAGCATTGGTCTCGGACCGCCAGGGGAAGGCCGTGGCTTACGCCTTGTTCAGACTGGAACCCCGGGGGCAGTTGTTCGTGTCGCCCAATGATCCGGTGTATGAGGGCATGATCGTGGGGGAATACAACCGGGAAGTGGATCTCAATGTAAATCCCTGCAAAGGGAAAAAGCTCTCCAATATGCGGGCATCCGGCAAGGATGACGCCGTGGTTTTGACCACGGTAATGCCCATGACCCTGGAGAGGGCCATCCACTTCATCAAAGCCGATGAAATGGTGGAAGTGACCCCCCTTTCCATCAGATTGCGCAAGACCATCCTGGCCGCCAATAACCGTCCCATTGGCAAGGGACCGATCCACTAATCTCTGTTCGATCGTTGCGAGATGGTTGAAATCTTTAGAAAGGCAAGGAACATGAATTTATGATTGCTGTTTGTTGATTCACGGCAACCCTGAGCATTTTAACGCCTGCTGATTTCCCTAGACCTTCCCCACATATCCCTTACTCTTGAGACAAAACAGTACCTCTTGAGCTACCTCCTCTGGTCCAACGTCTGTGGTGTCAATTTTGATATCAGCATTAATCGGCTCTTCATAGGGATCATCAACTCCTGTTACCCCCTTTATTTTTCCGGCAAGGGCCTTGGCATACAGCCCCTTGCGGTCCCGTTTCATACAAATTTCCAAAGAAGTTGAGAGATAGACCTCGATGTAACCACCATACCGGGAAATCAGCTCCCTGTTCTGTCGCCTTGATCGCTCATAGGGAGCAATCGGAGCACATAAGGCAATGCCACGATTCTTTGTTATCTCACTCGCCACAAAACCAATTCGAATAACATTTATGTGTCGATCTTCTTCTGAAAACCCCAACTCGCTTGAAAGATGCTTGCGTACAATATCTCCATCAAGGAGTGTCACAGGTCTGTCACCCATTTCCAGAAATCTGGTCAGCAAGATCTTGGCAATGGTCGACTTTCCTGAACCTGAAAGACCTGTAAAAAAGACCGTAAAGCCTTGACTGCTGCGGGCGGGATAAGCCCGTCTGAGCTCAGACACCACCTCCGGAGGGGAAAACCAGCTCGGGATCTCAAGACCATACTCTAAGCGACGACGCAGTTCCGAAGCTGTCAGGTGCTTTGGCGCAACTTCAGGAGGACACTCATCTTCCGACAAAAACTGTGCCTTCTCCTCCACATAGACCATCCGGCTGAATGAAATAGTAGTTATCCCACACTCCTTCTCAAATTGTTCTAATAGCTCCAATGCTCCAAAGCGAGGATAGTAAGCCGGTCGTTCAGTAGTAGTAAATGGGTCGGCGTGATTGGGTGTAACTATGAAATGGGTGCAGCCGTAGTTCTTATTGATAATGGCC
Organism: uncultured Thermodesulfobacteriaceae bacterium; assembly: GCA_964646435.1. GTDB lineage: Bacteria > Desulfobacterota > Dissulfuribacteria > Dissulfuribacterales > UBA3076 > UBA3076. The sequence goes on along the minus strand of CAZYEJ010000002.1, from coordinate 17,474 downwards.
TGCAAGAGGGCTTCCCGAGGCCCGGCCATGCGCATGGCTAAAGGTAGAAGGTTCAGAAAAATTGAACCTTTGGGATATGTTCGAGCAATGGCCTGGTAGCATCTGACCCTGGCATAGTGGTCGATATCTCCAGGACTTGTGGAACCAACTACAGGATGGAGTAGGATGTTGGCTCGGGCCTCGTTAGCAGCCAGAAGGGTCAAAGCCTTGTGGGCATTGTGCAGTGGGCGGCGTGTCTGGAAGACCACTACTCGCCTCCAGCCGACTTTCTTAAAATAGGCCCGTGTCTCAGATGGAGCCAGACGTAAAGTCTTGTAGTCAAAATGGATGGGAAGGTGAAGTCCTTCGACCTGGCCGCCCACATAGTAAGGTCCTGCATGCTCAAAAAGATGCGCTACTCCCGGGTGTGAGGTTTCATCGGTAGTGTAGACTTTCCTGGCCTCTTTCTTCTTATCCGGTTGCCATACTTCATCAACTGTGAGGACTGCCAGCATGAATCCTTCCTGGTCACAAAGGGCTGCCTGCTGTCCAACCTGAAGAGACCCCGCCACCCATTCCGGGATATCAAGAGTAATCGGAATGGGCCAGACTGTTCCGTCAGGAAGACGAAGGGTATCAAGGACGCTGTCATAGGTCTCCTGGTCCATAAACCCGGTAAGCGGCGAAAAAGCTCCGCTCAGCAGGAGTTCAAGGTCGCACTCTTGCCTTTGTGTAAGATCAATGGAAGGCAAATCTACCGCAGCCTGGCGTAGTTCCTGTGCCCGTTCTGCAGAAACCATAAGATTCTGTAATTTGCCGCCGTGTGGTGGAATAAGTTGTTGGGTCATTGGATTTATGATTTCTGTACTTATTATCCTTTCCAATACATCTCTGTCAGGTCGGCCACAATCCGCTCACCTGAAAGACCATCCCAATACGGAGGTATTTTTCCCCTCTTGCCTTTTCCGGACAAAATCTCCCCGGCAACGGCAAGAATCCTGGCAGGGTCTGTTCCCACAAGATAATTAGTACCTATGGTTATGGTTACTGGACGTTCGGTATTTTCCCTGAGAGTTATACATGGCACACCCAAGGCTGTTGTTTCTTCCTGAATGCCCCCGGAATCAGTTAATACCATTGTAGCCGAATCGAGGAGGTTTAAAAAGTCCAGATATCCCAAAGGGCCGATTAGACAGATTCCTTCGGTATTATTAAATTCTTCCAGTAATCCGAATCTCTCCAGACTGGCCTTTGTCCTTGGGTGTAAAGGAAGGACAAGAAACAAATTCCTGCTGATTTCCTGCAAGCACCTGATCAAGGGCTCCAGGGCATCTTCGGTGTCCACATTGCTGGGCCTGTGCAAGGTTACCAGGCCATAACGACCGCTAATTTTAAGGATCTTTTTGATCTCAGACCTGCGGGCCTCTTCCATGTGCCGGTGCAGGGTATCAATCATGACATTCCCGACAAAAAAGATTTTTTCCCTGGGTATGCCTTCTCGTAACAGGTTGGTAACTGCCGCCTCCTCAGTGACAAACAAGGCATCGCTCAAAGCATCGGTCAGAAGACGATTTATCTCTTCCGGCATAGAGCGGTCCCCTGATCGCAATCCTGCCTCAACGTGGACAATGAAAGGACGCTCTATATCAGTTGGGTTCTGTAAAGGATATTGGATCTTGGCTGCCACCAGAGCACAGGCCACAGTTGAATTCACATCCCCCACTACAATAAGCACGCCAGGCTGCTCAGCCAGAAGTACCGATTCGAAACGCCGCATGATCTCAGCAGTCTGTTGGGCATGTGAGCCGGACCCCACCTCCAGGTTTACATCTGGACGCGGGAGACCAAGCTCGTCGAAGAAGCACTTGGACAGGTTTTCGTCGTAATGTTGCCCCGTGTGCACAAGGATATGTCTGATTACTGGTAAACTGCCGGTCCCGTTGTGACACCGGATGGCTTCTACAATAGAGGCCATCTTCATAAAATTGGGGCGGGCGCCGGCTATTGTCATTATTTTCATAACATTAAGGAATTGTCCGCAAATAAGTTGGACAATATTGTGCTTAGATTTGGGTTAAATTTGGCCGATTCGATTGAACAAAACGGCTGAGAAGAAACAGAAATAGCTGTTGAATATTCGGTATTGGATATTCGTTTTTCATTCGACGTTGGACGTTCGATGCTCGACGTTTATCTTTCAAAACAATTCCATTGAACTCCTATCATTCTCCTAAGGCAGATAGTTCTTTACCTCCTGCCGCAACTCTTCAATCTCCTCCTGCAAGGCCTCATATTCCGTCAATTTGCATTGCAAGAACCGAACGCTTATTCTCTTCTTTGCCTCCAGTCCATCAGGAGTAATGATGTATGCATAACTCCATTTGTTTCCTTTATGCTGAAAGCGTCGGGGCATCACCCATCCCCTGTCTATAAGGGCCTTGAGACAATAATTCGTCTTGCCTAAACTGATACCAAGTGCCTTTGCCATGGAACGCTGGCTCGTCCGGGGATCAGTCTGGAGAACTCTGAAAAGACTGCGCTGCAGTCCATCGTCAAATACCATTTAAGCAGCCTTCAACGCCCACATCGGCACCAGGGTGGATACCTGCTGGCGGAGTATCTCCATAAGTATCAGTGCTCTGTCTTCCCCCTTGGCTGCCTGAAAAATCCCCTCAAGATATTCCAGATTTTCTAGAACCACGGATACTCTATCACCAGGCTTGAATGTGGACCCCTGAGATCCAAGAAAAATAAGACCGCTTTCATCCTCACGGATGCGCAGGCCTTCAATAACCCAGTCCGGCACGGGCGGATAATATTTACCGAATCGAACAGGACCGATTGCTCCGATAGTACTCCCAATAGTATTCCACCTGCGATCTTCTATGGATAGATGCAAAAAAACGTAACCAGGAAATAAGGGACGAGGGACCTTGTCAATCCTGCGCGCATGCCGTCTAATCGTAAGAATAAGAGGCAAATAGACAATAAAATCTTGTTGTTCGTAATGTTTCTTTGCAATTTGCTCTTTTCTTGGTTGAGTTCTGATCGCAAACCATTCTTGGTTCACCTATCGTCCTCCGATTTTAATTTCCGATAAATTAGCGGGCAGAGCATTACTCGGAAAAAACTTTCAGTTTTTAGGTGCCTGAGAATCTCGGATGGATAACGACCTATTTTGCAATTTCCACCTGTCCTTTGATTTTATCAAACATTTTCGGCCCTATACCCTTAACGTTCAGAAGTTCCCCCACATTCTTAAATGAACCATGCTTATCTCTGTATTTTATTATGGCGCTTGCCTTGGCCGGGCCGATTCCGCTTAGGGATTCAAGAGCGGCCTTATCCGCAGTATTGAGATTTATTGCTGCAAAGGCGGAAATGAATAGAAAAAGAACCAAAACGATAGATGCCAGAAGACTTTTTAACATTTATACTACCTCCATTGAGAATGAATTCCTCTGAAGCTCCACCCACTTGGCAAGCTTATCGATACTTATGATAAAAAACTTTAATCAGAAAAATCATTCACAAAACTAATGAGGTGCGTGGATCTCATGCTGCTGCTCCTGCTCTGCAAACCAATATGGCATCTCTGGGGGACTTGGTCCATCCGCAAATAGGCTATCAGGATCTTCAAGGACAAGGGCGTATTTTAACACGTCATCCATATGCTCAATCGACTGGATATGAATAGAACGGGTCACCTTGGCAGGAATTTCTTTTAATTCTCTCTCATTTTCCTTTGGTATTAGAACATGTTCAATACCACCGCGTCTCGCGGCAAGGAGCTTCTCTTTTAGACCACCTATCGGGAGTATCCTGCCCCTCAAAGTGATCTCTCCCGTCATGGCCACATTGTGCCTGACGGGAATCTTTAACAGGGCCGAGGCTATTGCTGTGGCAATGGTGATACCCGCCGATGGACCATCTTTGGGTATACCACCCTCGGGTACATGTACGTGAATATCAACTTTTTGATAAAAATCCCAGGGCAGCCTGAGCTCATGGGCCCTTGATCGCACATAACTCATAGCTGCCTGTACAGATTCCTGCATAACATCACCCAGCTTCCCTGTAATGGTCAGCTTACCCTTTCCAGGCATAAGGACGGCCTCTATCTGAAGCAGGGCACCTCCGGTTTCGGACCAGGCAAGACCGGTAACCACACCTATCTGCGCGCTTTCTTCTGTCTGCCCGAAACGATAACGGGGGACCCCGAGGTACTTATTAAGAGACGATTGGTTGACCTTGATTACATGGTTTTTCTCTCGATTGCGTACTACTTCCATAGCCACCTTGCGGCAGATTGAAGCCAAAAAACGCTCGAGGTTTCTGACACCGGCCTCTCTGGTGTAAGAACGAATTATATCTAAGATTGCTCCATTACTTATCTTGAGCCGTTCAGGCTTCAGACCATGGGCTTCAAGCTGCCTTGGGAGCAAGTAACCATTTGCTATCTCCAGTTTTTCCTCCTCAGTGTATCCGGGGAGTTCTATAATTTCCATTCTGTCCTGTAAGGGTAGAGGGACAGTATGGAGGGCATTTGCAGTTGTGATAAACATCACCTGGGAAAGATCATAATCCAGATCCAAATAATGATCATTAAAAGCAAAGTTTTGCTCTGGGTCCAGGACCTCCAGGAGGGCAGATGCAGGATCCCCACGGAAGTCTGAACTCATCTTATCCACCTCATCTATGCAAAACACCGGGTTGTTGGACTTGGCTTTTCTGAGCGACTGGATGATTTTTCCAGGCATTGCGCCGATATATGTCCGCCGGTGGCCGCGGATTTCCGCCTCATCCCTCACACCTCCAAGGGAAAGGCGCACGAAATTCCTCCCCAGTGCACGGGCCACGGATTTAGCAAGCGAAGTTTTCCCAACGCCGGGAGGTCCGACCAGACACAGGATCGGCCCTTTCATCTTTTTAACCAGGGTCTGAACAGCCAGATATTCCAGAATCCGCTCCTTGGGTTTTTCCAGACCATAGTGGTCTTCGTTGAGGATTCGCTCTGCCTCAACTATGTCGTGTTTGTCCTTGGTCTTCTCAAACCAGGGCAGCACCAGTATCCAGTCAATATAATTCCTCACCACAGTGGCCTCGGCGGACAAGGGAGCCATCATCTTAAGCTTCTTGAATTCCTGCCGGATCTTGGCCGCTGCCTCCCTGGTGAGACGCTTGTGTTTTATGCGACGCTCAAGATCTTTTAGCTCGGCCTGGGAATCCTCTTTCTGACCCATCTCCTTTTGAATGGCCCTGATCTGCTCATTGAGATAATAGTCTTTCTGATTTTTCCCCATCTGCTTCTTAACGCGCTCTTTTACCCGCTGTTCCATCCGAACGACCTGGATTTCGGAACGCATCAGTTCATAAAGCCGCTCAAGGCGTCTGCCGGGATGGATCTGCTCCAGCAGGGACTGTTTATCATGGACTTTTAGCGGTATGTGGGAAGCAATGGTATCTGCCAATCGGGAAGGATCAGTTATGGAAAAAATAGAAAGGGCCACTTCAGAGGGAATCTTCTTGTTATATTTTGCATACTCCTCAAAGGCGCTAACAGTGACTCGTATAAGGGCCTCTATCTCAGGCGAGCGATCTGATATTTGCGGCAAGGGCTCTGCCTCCACCACAAAATGTTCCTGATTGGGAAAATAATGTTTGATCTCGGCCCGTCGCTTACCCTCTATCAAGGCCTTGACCGTGCCATCAGGTAGACGAAGCAACTGGAGTATTGTGCCCAGGGTCCCTATCCGATAGATGTCCTTCTCCTTGGGATCATCCACCTTGGCATCCCTTTGGGCAGCTAATAATATTTCCTGCTCCAAAGTCATGGCCTGCTCTATGGCATCTACCGACTTATCACGCCCGACAAAGAGAGGGACCACCATATGCGGAAAAAGGACAATATCGCGAAGGGGTAAAAGTGAAACAGTCAAATTTTTCTTTTTTTCACTCATAGAGCATAGCTCGTGAATCGTTATTAATCGTTATTAATCGTTATTAGTCGTATCAATGGGAAAAAATAATTTTAGCGCACTTTAGGCACTTATCGATACCTTGTCCTGAGGTTCATAGAGAAGTATAGGCTCTGACTTATTGAGAATTACATCTTCACTTATCACGCACTCCTTAACACCTTCCCTGGATGGGAGCTCATACATCACATTCAACATGGCCTGCTCCAGAATAGCCCGCAGCCCCCGGGCACCTGTCTTTCTCTTTGCCGCCTCCTGAGCAATGGCCCTTATTGCTCCATCGGTAAAGTGGAGATCAACATCATCCATTGCAAAAAGCTTCTGGAACTGCTTCACTAAAGCGTTTCTGGGCTCACGGAGGATCTTCACCAAGTCATCTTCATTCAGTTCCTCCAGGGTTGCAGCAACAGGAATTCTGCCAACGAACTCCGGGATCAGCCCATATTTTATCAGGTCTTCCGGCTGAACTTCTTTGAGAGTCTCATCCAACGAAAGATCCCGTGCGCCCTGAACATCCGCGCCAAAACCTATAGAGAACTTGCCCTTTCTTGCCTTCACAATGGAATCCAGACCTACAAAAGCACCACCGCAAATAAACAGTATATTGGTAGTATCAATCTTAACAAACTCCTGCTGGGGATGTTTACGCCCACCCTTTGGAGGCACATTGGCCACGGTACCTTCTATGATCTTCAGAAGTGCTTGCTGAACACCCTCTCCTGACACATCTCTTGTAATAGAGGCGCTGTCTGACTTTCTTGCTATTTTATCGATCTCATCTATATATACGATTCCACGGCTTGCAAGCTCCACATCGTAGTCAGATGCCTGTAAGAGGTTCAGTATAATATTTTCAACATCCTCCCCTACATAGCCTGCCTCTGTCAGTGTAGTGGCATCTGCCAATGTGAATGGTACATTAAGGACCTTGGCCAAAACCTGAGCTAAGAGGGTCTTTCCACTGCCGGTTGGCCCAATAAGTACAATGTTGCTTTTCTGGAGTTCCACATCCTCCATATTGACCCCGGAGTCAATACGTTTGTAATGGTTGTGTACCGCAACAGAGAGAATTTTCTTGGCCATCTCCTGGCCAATAACATACTCGTCCAAAAGGGCCTTTATCTCAGCGGGTTTGAGAATCTTGTTCTCTGCACTGCCGACCTCGTCTTCCCCGTCATATTCCTCGGCTATTATATCATTACAGAGTTCTATACATTCATCACAAATGTATACACTCGGGCCGGCTATAAGCTTTTTCACCTCTTCCTGGCCCTTTCCACAGAATGAGCAATGTAAATTTCCCTGGTTTTCAAAATCTTTCGTCTTAGCCATTTGGCTTATCCTCCTGGGAAGTGATATCACGTCTTGCAATGACCTCATCTATAAGGCCATACTCCCTGGCCTCTTCCCCACTCATAAAAAAATCCCTCTCAGTATCCTCCTGAATCTTTTTAAGAGGCTGACCGGTGTGGGCCGCAAGAATTTCATTTAACCTCTGACGCAACCTCAATATCTCTCTGGCATGGATATCAATATCTGTTGCCTGGCCCTGGAATCCGCCCATGGGCTGGTGGATCAGGATTCTTGCGTTGGGAAGGGTGTAACGTTTACCCTTAGCGCCTGCAGCAAGAAGCATTGCGCCCATACTGGCTGCCTGGCCAAGGCAAAGTGTGCTTACATCAGGTCTGATATATTGCATGGTGTCATAAATAGCTAAACCCGCAGTAACCATACCGCCGGGTGAGTTTATGTAAAGTGTTATGTCCCTTTTGGGATCTTCCGCTTCCAGAAAAAGAAACTGGGCTATAATAAGGTTGGCTATTTCATCATCAACTACGCCTCCCAAGAATACTATGCGCTCTTTAAGAAGACGCGAATATATATCATAGGCCCTCTCGCCCCTGGGACTTTGCTCTATAACAATAGGTATCAAAGGCATTTAATCAACCTCCTGGGAAGCCGGTTTTACAACTGCCTGTTTCAAAAGAAAATCCACGGTCTTTTTTGCACGCAACTTGGGAAGAACGTTCTGCACTATTGCATTTTGCAATTGCTTCTTGTCCATACCCAGCTTTTGGGATTGGCTTTCCGCGTACTTAGCATATTTGGAAATCTCGTCATGATCCACTGCAATGTTTTCCGCTTCGGCTATCTTGTCCAAAATAATCTCGGTCTTCACTTGGCTAACAGCGTCTTCCCGCATCTTCGCGCTGAGCCGGTCCTCCGACATCCCGGCCCTCTCAAGATCCGTACCACGTTCCTGGAGATGACCTATCACGTTATCCACCATTTGTGTAAGCTTGGCTTCAATCAGTCTCTCAGGTATAGGAAAATCCACCTGTTCCCTCAATTGTTCCAGGAATTGCTGTCTCAGACTGCTTTTCGCGCCCTTCTGCTTGTCTGTCTCCAACTGTTTAGCCAGACGATCCCTCAAATCTTGAACGGTCTTGATATCTGTTCCGATTTTTTTGGCAAAATCGTCGCTCAGCTCCGGTAATATTCGTTTTTTTATGTCTTTTAACACCACCTTGAATTGGACAGTTTTGCCGGCAACCTTTGCGTTTAAAGCGTCCTCAGGATAGCTGACCTCAATAGACTTCTCAGGACCTTTAGTCATTCCCGGCATTCGTTCCTCAAACACAGAATTGAAATAACCGGCGCCGACTTCCAGATAGTAATTTTCTTCCGAAAGGCCATCCACAGACTCGCCATCTATCTCCCCCACATAATCAATTACGGCAATATCTCCCTTTTCCACAGGACGGTCTTCTCCCACAGACTCTACTGATGCAAAATGTCGTCGCAGGGCCTCAAGTTGCTCCTGGATCTCCTCTTCACTTACCTCCACCAGGGGTTCTTCCAGTTCAAGGCCCTTATATCTCGGCACTTCGAATTCAGGCCAGATGTCCAGAAGGGCTGAATAAGAAAAAATTTCTGCGGCCTTTAAGGGAGAGTTTGAATCCAACTGGGGATCCAGTATCAGCTCCAGGTTTGCCTCCTTAAGGGCATCGGGCAGGCTATCTTTAATAAGCTTCTCAAGCACCTCTTTTTCCACCTGCGGACCGTAGTGACGCTCCAGTATGTTGCGAGGGGCCTTGCCCTTTCTGAAACCCTTAATATCTGCTCCCTTTTTCAGTTGGTTGTACGCGCTGTCAAACTCCTTAGATACCATATCAGCGGGTATTTCTACTGAGAGACGTTTCTGAATAGGACCTATGTTTTCGACTGTAACCTTCATTAACTTCTTACCTTTCTTTACAAGTTCAATTATTTGAATATGAGTCGCCCACAAAACTCCAAATCTTGTTCCAAAAGAAACAACAGATGAAATTTTGCAGGTAGTTCATTTATTTAATATCTTTAAAGAAAAAAATAAAGGAGAAAAGCCCCTATGAAGGGCAAATAGCAAACATACAAGTGTTATTTTGATAAAACAAGTTCTTTGGTGCGAGAGGCGAGAGTCGAACTCGCATAGGTATAAGCCCGCTGGATCCTAAGTCCAGAATACCAGTTATTTTGAGTTACTTCTTTTCACTTGTTTTACTAAAGATGTCAGTAGCTTGCTTTTACTTTAGTCTCAAAGTAAAGCGAGTGAAAAAGGGGTAAAATGGGGGATATATTTGGTAAAGTGTTGACCAAGTGTTGACCAAAATACGAATCAGGAGGCTTCAGGAAGTAGACGCTTGATCCAATTTTCTTCTATTCCTTCACTTCGCCAGATTTTTGCAATTTCTGTATCATTCATGCACTTTTCTTTTTTCATGTAATACTTCCGAGCTATCAATCGCCTGGATTCGTGGTAACCAGTTTTTTTGATACGTTTCTCATATTTTGATTTTGAGTTGCATTCCTGAGAACAAAACATCCGTCGTTTTGAAAGATTGAAAAATAATCTGTCACACTGGGGGCAGATTTTAAACGCTGTGGAGGGTTGGCCGTTCAAAAGTTTGCTAAGTGTGTCAGGGCCTAATGCCGAAAAATTAAGCACATAACCTGATGGACAAATTATTCCATTGGTCACCGTAAAGCCCACATCCCCCACCACTCGCACACTCACATATTTTCCCCATTCCATCGTATTTCCTTGCCCGACCACCTGTTTTATATCTCCAATAAAGACGGTCAATTCTTTTAAAAAGATCCGCGCCAGCTCCAGGGGATCTGCCCTTTCTACTTCCTCCCGGATCAACATAGAAAGCCTGGCGTCCTGTGTGTTAGTGATCACTCTTGCGTAATCACTGATTGCCCGGACTTCTTCTGGGAGTATAAAATTGCCCGGCCAGGGGAAGATTCGCTCAAAAAACTCGTTGGCAGGAACACCTTTGCTTATTCCTTCTTTTTCAGCGTAAAAACATGCGAAGGAACAAAAAACCTCCGGCGGGATTATCGGATCATACTCAAGCTTGGATATGTGAGCGCCCAGGTCGGCCAATGCACAGTTGGCGGGGACAGGGAAAAGGGTCCTCAAAAAACTTTCCGGGTCTTGCTTGACCTGCCCAACCTTCAACAACCAATTAATTTTGTCAATTATCATGTATCTTTCTTACCACCTCAAAACACCAATGTCAAGCAATGTACAGGGGGTTAAAATAAAGTTAATAATTATAGCTTGTTAGCGCTTGACAGTCCAGAATACAAACTTTAAACTTTACTCAGAAATGAAAAAAAAGAAAAAATGACAGGGGGTAAAAAAGTGGAACCAACAAAAAATTTTCTTCGCGATTGTGAAATTGCTAAAGAAATCGGAGTGTCAGCGCAAAAGTTGCGGCAGGACCGCCTTAAAGGGATAGGGCTGCCGTACATTCGATTTGGAGGTCGTATCCTTTACGATCGTGAAGATGTCTTCAAATACCTTCGGAGCCAGACAGTGAGCCCAGGGGAGACTTTGACGTGAAGATAAACCAGCAGCGGCTTTTAACCATCAAAGAGACTGCTTCCTTTTTAGGAATAAGCTCCCGCACAATCTATAACCAGCTCTCGGCCAAGAAATTCCCTGTTAGACCTTTACGCTTGGGTCGATGTGTTCGCTTTGATATCGAGGATTTAAATTTGTTTATCGCGGGCCTGAAAAATGAGCAATAAAAACAAAAGCCAGGGCGGGACGGCTCTGGCTGAGAGAAAAATTGGTGCTGATGAATATAAGAAATTTACAGCATTTGCCCCCCCCTGTCAAGCTGGAATCCCAAAAGAACTTTTAAAACTCCCTCAGTGGATCCTGTGGCGAGCTGAACTTAGAAACGGAAAGGCTACCAAAGTTCCATATGCCGCTGAAGGTGGCAAAGCAAAAAGCAATACGCCTACCACCTGGAATACTTTTGAAAATGTCCTAAAAAGACACAATTCCGGCGGCTATTCAGGCATAGGGTACATTTTTTCACAGGCCGATCCCTTTTGTGGGGTAGACTTAGACCATTGTCGAGATTCTAAAACCGGCAGGATAGAGTCATGGGCCTTGGAAATAATACAAGCTTTTCATAGCTACACTGAAATAAGCCCATCAGGTACAGGTGTTCATATTTTATGCAAGGGCAAACTTCCCGAAGGTGGTAGAAAAAAAGCCGACGTCGAAATCTACGACCAACAACGGTTTTTCACTATAACAGGAAATCACTTAGAAGATACTCCACAAGAAATAAAGCCAGCTCAAGAGGCCATAGATGCCCTTTTAACGAGCCATTTCTCTAAAGAGATACCTATATCAACAAAAAGACCCAAAGCCTCCTTACGGCTAAGTTTGAGCGATTCCGAACTCATCGAGAAAGCTATCCAGTCCCAAAACGGCAGCAAGTTTAATTTGCTGTATCACGGCCAGTGGCAAGAAGCAGGTTATCCCTCTCAATCTGAGGCAGACCAGGCTTTGTGTAATCTGCTGGCATTCTGGACCGGGGCCGATGTTGGGCGCATGAATGCCATATTCCGTCAATCCGGCCTTATGAGGGGTAAATGGGACGTAAAACACTATGGAGATGGTAGAAGCTATGGCGCGGTAACGATTGAGAAAGCCATATCGAGTTGTGGCGAGGTTTATTCCGAAAAACAAATACCACGGGAACCCGAATTTGACGGATGTTCTGACACCGACGAAAACGTCGAAGGTTTACCAGAAAAGCAAGAAAACGGCATAGGACTAAAGGACAAAGACCAAAAAGTAAGCGGAGTAAGCAAAGTAAGCAAGGTAAGCAGGAGTAAGCAAGACCCCCCAAAAAGTAAGCAAGGTAAGCAAGAAGTAAGCAAAGTAAGCAAGGAAAATAGTACAAATACCCCGAAATCCGGTTACAATTTAGCAGCCTGCATTAAAGAATGGCTAACAATTTCAACAGGTTCCTTCACTGTGGACCAGCTTGATCGTGAATTCGGACTGACTACTAGAGCAGAAAAAAATAATCGCTCAAAAATCCTCTATATATATAAAGAAAGAAATATATTAAAAGCAGACCGCTTCCACAGGGGGGTTTATCATATCCTTGACCACAGTGTGGAATGGATTGACCCGGAAAAGCAGGAATCAAAACCCTTCCCTTTAAAACTTCCATTTACCCTTCACGAGAAAATTTCAGTTTTCCCAAAATCAATAATCATAATCGCAGGCTCAACAAATGCTGGGAAAACAGCGCTTATTTTGAATACCTTAAGGCTTAACATGGACCAGGAGTATGAAAAAATATACCTCATGTCAGAAATGGGAGGTGCTGAATATAGAGATCGGATAGTTAAATTTGAAGATGACCCCGCCTTGTGGAAAAAAAATATTAAGGCAGCCAGTAAGTCTTATGGGTTCAACGGGTTAATCCAACATTATAATCCAAACGGTCTAACCTGTATTGACTACTTAGAGGAAGTCGAAGGCGAATACTTCAAAATGGCAAGCAATATTCGAGACATTTACGATGTCTTAAACCAGGGGGTTGCAGTAATTGCCATACAGAAAAAAAACACCTCCAAGTTTGCTAGAGGTGGCGAGGCAACGGCCGAAAAAGCGAGGCTTTACCTATCAGTAGACTACCTTGCAACCTGTCCTGGTAGTATCGCCTGCGCTCTTCAGATTGTTAAAGCAAAACAGTCTATCGGCGAACAAATGCAAAATAAAGAAATACATTTTGAGATATCCCAAGGTTCAAAAATAACGCCTCTTAGTGACTGGATGCTGTCAAGTCAAGTGGATCGCGCAAAGTGTGCTAAAGAATATGAAGCGTCAGCCGTGTGGATATAATGGACTAAGTAATAAAAATGTACTATTTTATTAATCAATAACAGAGAGGTCACAACATGACAAAAATTCAGAACGAACTGAACAAGCAAAACGAAAAATTCAAGCCAAAGAAAGGCTCACGGATTAACTATCAGCAGCCGAAAAAAATAAACGGTAGGATTGAGTACCGGCAGCCGCGAAAGGGGACTAATTAAAATGGAAAACGAAAACTTTTACCAAAAACTAAAACAGGAATTTCCTGAGTTCAATACTGCAAACCTTAGCGACGATACACAAAAATCGTTGGAAAGTTTATTGAGTTACACCTCAGGCTCACTGGATACGTATCGTATCAAAATTGCGGAACTAAAGGCCGACGTCGTTCATAGCGAACTAAAGAAAAGCGAACTTTTGGCAGAAGTTAAAGTAAAATTCCAGAAGACACTCACCAATGAGTTTCAGCACGTTCAGGATAGGGTAGCCGTTGCGCAACAGGCTCTTGATGCTGCAACATGTGAACCTGAGCCTAAAGATAGCAGTGCAGCGCTCCTGCGTCACCTGGAACAAAGAGAGATTCGGGATAACCTTTCGACGATGCCGCTTGCGAAAAGAACCGAACACCTCATCAACGGTGCCCAAGGAGGAGACGCAGCAATCCTCCGAGCAATTGAAGCGCAACCGATTGTAAGCGACTTAATGCCCCTGGACGTTATGAACCGGGCTAACACAATGTATGTCGAGAAAATCGCACCACAGCAAACTTCTGAATTGGCAGTGGCCGCGGCGAACCTTGATGGAGCCGCAGTAATCAGAAATTTAACAGAGGTCGTGCTGGGGCACATTGAGCAGGCAATTTGAGTATCCCTACAAAGGGTGAGACGACGAGCGAGGCACATTAAAAAAGGCGGGAACGCGCATGGATAAAGAAAAGAAACCAAAAGAAAAAAAGCGAATCCGGCGCGTTCGGCTTAAAGATGCCGGAGATGTGATGCGATACGTCGGATGGCTTGCGCGTCGTGTTGAGGCCGATCGGCTTGAACCTGAGATCGCTAAAGCCATAAATAGCTTGATGCGTACTCTTCTAAAGGCTGTGGAAATGGATCAACTAACAGACCTAGAAACCCGGCTCACCGAGCTTGAGAAATTATCAGGAGAAAAACGATAATGAATTCATTGAATGACTTAGAATGTAGGACAAAGCGACTTGAGGCCTGTCTGTTACCAAAGCCAGACTTTTTGCCGGATATTTTCGATGCGCTGGTGGCTATTGAGCAGTCCATTGGCGTTCCGCCTGAGCTTTCACAAGAGGAGGTTATCCTGGCAAAATATGGCGATAAAGAAACCTGGTGCAATGATATGCGCTCAGATTAGAAGAGGTAAAAAAATGAATTTGAAAGGCAGAGTTGAACGATTGGAATCATTGATCGGCGTCGAAGAAGAAGACCTTCCTTTGATCTTGATTAACGTCCAGGATCAGTCGCGGAATTCGCAGGATGAAGGAATTCTCCAAATGGCCACAATTCCAGGCAGGCCGGGGGGAGAACAGGGCTACACGCTTCATCGGGCCGAAGGCGAGGACCAGGCTGATTTTCTTGCAAGGGCCGAACAGCAGCATAAAGATTTTTACGCAGATTAATCCGGCGCGTTCTCTCCTTACGCGCCTCTCAGCGGCCACAGGATGACGCCTTGCCGTCCAATGGCCGCGCCTTTCCCGGCGAGGTCCTCTGTGTGAAACGGGGGACCTTTTTTATGCAAAGTCATTTTCTGAAGGTTAAAAAGCAATAAAATTGCGAAATTGCTCTAACTATGTTATTTGGTTTTTATGGCATTACCTTATCACCCTAATATTGGAACAATAGTAATCTGTGATTTTAAGGGGTTTGTTGTCCCTGAAATGGTTAAAAGAAGGCCCTGTATTATTATATCTCCTCGATTTAAACAAAGAAACCAATTATGTACCATTGTACCCTTAAGCACTACGCGTCCAGAACCAATAATGAACTATCATTACAAATTGTATATAGAACCTCCATTGCCACCTCCATATAATTCAAAAATAAACTGGGTAAAAACAGATATGCTTGCCACGGTCTCTCTTCAACGATTAAATTTACCATTTTATAAAAATAAAAACGGAAAACGTGAACGTGACATTAGAGTTATTGATAAAATTGATCTAAAAAAAATAAGAGAGTGTGTGTTGTGCGCTATTGGATTAAATTACTTGACAAATTATATATAATTAATTAAATTTATATTGTACCCGCTCTGCGACGGCATCGGGCTTAAGTCCACTTTTTGTGGCCTCCATACAAAAGAGATTGCAATCTATGTATGGCGACTTTTTTAAAGGCTCTGTAATCCACAGAGCCTTTTTTGTTGTCAAATTATTTTCTGCCCTATCCCCTACTCATAACGGCACCGATCACCTGGGCCAAAGCTTTCACATAGCTCTCAAAACACTTGGCAATACCAAATTATGAGCGTACGTCTATATCTGCAACTATTGCAGACATTTTATGGAACCACTACATCTGTACTCCAGTAAACTACAATATATCTCTGTAATTACAGGCTGTTACGGACATTAAATAACATCCGGTTAACAGATAATTTGGTAGGGTTTATTTCTTTCTGAATTTCAGAAACCTTAATAGATTATTGATTGACATATACTTCATAGTGTGTATAATATACTTATTATGAAAAGAGTAAACTTTCACTTAACAGATAAACAAATATCTGAACTTAAAGAAATATCAGACCGAACCGGTTTGAAGGTCGCGGAACTAATCCGGCGCGCTGTGGATAATTTTCTCAGGACCCAAAGGGGAAAATAGGAGGGCAATCATGGCAATTTTAGCACAATGTCCCATCTGTCATAAAAAACAATCGGTGAACCACAAAGTCTGTATCGGCAAGCTCAAAGGGGATATTCCTTGCGGTGCAGCCCTTGACAAACTAAAGCGCTCCAAAAAAGTCAAGTACTGGATTAGCTATCGAGTACCTGGGGGCAAGCAACGTTTAGAGTTCGTCGGATATTCAATCCAGGAGGCCAAGGACGCTGAAGGCAAGCGGAGATCCCAAAAGAGGGAAAATAGAATCTTTGATATTAAACCAGATTCGAAAATGACATTTAATGAGTTGGCGAAATGGTATTTGGATTTTGCAAAGGTTAAAGCTCTGTCATCTTATTGGAGAATAGAATTATCTCTCAGGAAATTCAATTCCGAGTTCGGTGACATGATTATATCTCAGATCCAACCCACTGATATAGAAAATTATCAGACTATGAGACACACGGAAGGAAAAGCCGATGCTACCATTGACCAGGAAGTAGGCGCAGCAAAGACTATGATTATTAAAGGGTTTAATAACGATAAGGTGAGCGGAAACACTTTAAAAAAATTCAAGTCGGATAAAGTCAAAAAACGGCTCAAGGCAAATGCCAACGCCAGGGACCGGGTGCTGTCACCTAAAGAGTTTCAGAATTTGCTTGATAACTCTCCAAGCTATCTAAAACCCATATTACTTACAGGCTATTATACAGGAATGCGCAGAGGCGAAATACTCAATCTCACATGGGATAAGATTGACCTTAAAAATTGTGTTATCCAATTAACGGCAAAGGACACAAAGGACAAAGAGGCCCGGATTATTCCCATCTGTGTTGTCCTGATGGCTTGTCTAAGAGGACTACCAAGAAGTATCAGTACAAGACATATGTTTTTGTACAGGGGCGTCCCTGTGAAAGATATCCGGGCAAGTCTGAAGAGGGCCTGTGGGGGGGGCGGGGATCCCTTACGGACGTTTTACAAAGGATGGATTTGTCTTCCATGATCTTCGACATACCTTCAATACATACATGAGAAAATCTGGTGTACCGGAATCTGTAATAATGGAAATCACGGGACATTCCACACGGACAATGTTCGATAGGTACAACACAATCGACCTTGAAGATACCCGGCAGGCCGTTGACCAAATGGGAGCCTATTTGAAAAGTGTTGACCAAACCGTTGACCAAACGAGCGTACGATCAAAACAAGAAATAGCTGACAGTGGCTAACTTACTGATTTTATTTGGTGCGAGAGGCGAGAGTCGAACTCGCATAGGTATAAGCCCGCTGGATCCTAAGTCCAGTGCGTCTACCATTTCCGCCACTCTCGCACAAGGAACGTCGAAATAATTTAATAAAAGTAAAAAGTGAAGTCAAGAAATCATTAAGTTTGCCTTGCTTGTAGGCCAGCAAGTCCTTGGGTATATTGTAGTATATTGTAGGTTGGGTTAAGCGGTTATAGTCATCATTTTTGTTGGGTTCGCCTGA
>CAZYEJ010000001.1:0-81709 GCA_964646435.1 uncultured Thermodesulfobacteriaceae bacterium | reverse complement strand
CTCAATAACTCAGGGTAAGATGTCTGGATTCCGGCTTTCGCCGGAATGACGTTTGGATGTGAATGCCGTCATTCCTGCGAAAGCAGGAATCCAGTGAATAGTCGCAAATGTAATCTACCCCAACTTATTGAGAAGTTATAGACATAGAAATCAAGTTGCTGATTCTTTTCGTATTTTCGGTATTTCGTGTTTTCGTGATAACTCTTTCCTTTTTCGTGTGTTGCACAATCTGACGTGTAACCGCACAGGTTGAAAAATTGCTAAGGTACTGATTATCCAACCTTGCAAAGCCGCCTGCTGTAAGGGCAGGTTCTGCAATGGCCAAAATCAGAAGGATCATGAGCAAAGGGAATTTCAGGGGCCAATATCTCATCAATAATAGCCTTTAAGGCCGGGACATATATGCCTTTTACAATTTCATCTCGGCTGTCACCTTGTTTGAACAAGATGGTCTGAAGGGCATTCAGGTTGCTTGAGTCCGCAAGACCCCTCAGCCCATACAGGGCCGCATTCATCCCGGACCATCCGGACCCGAGGTCATAGTGTTGGTCACACAGGAGCAGATACATGGGCAACTGGAAGGAGACTATCTCCTGTTTAATTGCCTCTCTGTCTGAGACTTTGGAGGTAACTGTGGCTTTGGGCGACTTCATTTTACTGCCGGTTTTATAATCTATGACCCAGACAAGACCCTCCTTGTCCTTTTCTACCCTGTCGAGCACTCCTTTAATCCTGACCTTGCGACCAGCTTCCTCAAGATAGATGTCCATTTTGCAAGGGACCTCAAGGCCCATCAATAGGTGACCCTGTGCGTGTTCTCTCTCAAGCCGCAGGAAATTTTTAAGACGATAGAGCAGGACCTCCCTGAAAAGTCTTACACTGCCGCTCCATTCCGCCCTTGGCCCAAAGATCCCCTCAAGTGCCATGTCAGACTTTGTCACGAGGTCATTATCACAATCAGCCTCGAATTGGATCTTCCTGTCCAGCCATGGCAGATAAAACTCCCTTAGTATGTTATGCGCCAGATTACCCACCAAAAGGGGGTCGATCTCATCTCTATCTATGGTATCCGGGACATCCAATCCCAGAATATACTTTGCGTAAAACCTGAAAGGGCACGAGAGATAGGTATCAAGGGCAGTTGCCGAAAAAGTGAATGACGAAAGAAAATCAATGATTTGAGGAGTCTTCTTCACAGGGAGAGCAAAGGGAATCCTGGGCCTTGGGACCATAACCGGGCTGTGAATGGGAATCACATCCCGACGGCCTGCCTGCTTCTCAGCTTCCCATATAAGCTCCTCAATAAACCGGCTTTTTACCTGGCCCTTGTCTTCAGAAAAGAATAAGTGGACCTCCTTGGCCCCTGCCAGCAGCCTTTGAAAATGGTACCGGCTGATCTCAACTGCCTGTTTCTTATCAGGGAGGCCAAGATGCTTACGCAGATCCGGAGGCAGGATAGGATCCGGCCTGGTTTCAGGGGGAAGTACACCCTCGTTAACATCAAAAATCATCACGCGCTGAAACTTGAGGCACCTTGTCTCCAAAAAACCCAGTATCTGAAAACCCTCTAAAGGGATCCCCTGGAATGGAATCCTGGTCTGCCGCACCAGGTGACCAAACAGCGAGTGAAGACCAGGGACTGAAGCAGTCTCCTTGGCGACAGGGCCGGCTTCAAGTTCTTCCAAAAGCTCCACCATGGCCGTCATAAATTCACCGGTGAGCGGATAACCTGTAGCTGTCCCATACTCCACTGTCCACTCAAGCAGTCTCTTGAGGGCCATGGCGAGTTCACCCACTTTCTTCAATTTTTCAAAGGCCCTGAAACACATCTGATGAACAAGGGACAAAAAATGAGAAGCGGGGGAATCCTCCTCATCAAGGTGAGCGATTGCCTTTTCAAGCTCCTCCAATCTTACGAAACTTCTCTTTTCCCTGACCAGCCAAGACTCAAGAAAATAGGCCACAGACCTAAGGGACGGATTGGTTGATTGGTTGATTTGGTGATTGGAGGTTAGGGGGCTTTGTAATCGAAGGCTTTTTATGTACGGGTGCCTGAGTACAGCCAGGTAATGAGGAGCGTAGTATTTACCATCTACCCGTCCCTCCTGGGCCTCAAATACGGAGTCAAGGAGTTGGGCAAGTGCAGTCCGCTCAAGTGGATAGCCCATGGATATGTTATACGGAACAGACGTATTCTCAAACAGCCGGCTCAGCACCGGGATAAGGGGTTCAGGCCTTGGAAGGACTACGGCCTCCTGGTCCGGTGCAAGCTCTCCCTGGCCTTCCAGCTCACGAGCAAATACATCTTCAGCCATCTGTATCTGGGAATGGAGGTCAAAGCCCTGGTGGAAGAAAGAATTTGGTGATTTGGTGATTGGTTGATTCAAGGAATTGAGTGATTTGGTGATTTCAAGATCCCATGTACCATGGCATACAGAGCGCAGGCGCTCAAGGTGCTTCCACCCGGTATCATTTGTTGTCCGCCATGGAGATGGGCCGTCCTGGACTACTACACGGGCAATGTCAAGCCTGGTGAGGGCAGAAAAGACCTTTTCCTCTGCCCGGTTGAGTGCTGCAAAACCCGCAAGATATATTTTTGAAAAGGGCCATTCCAGCCCATCTATATGTTCTGCTGCAATACGATACTTTTCGCCCCTGGACCAGAGAGAATTTCCGGCCAATGCATCCAGCCATTTGCTGTAAAGTCCGGGCAGAATGGGCCAAAGCCCTCTTGCCTCCTCAGTAATGCCCGCATCAGCCAGTGCTGCCGGCACGGCCTGTTTAATCAGGGCTGGGGGGACCAGCTCTGTACCGAACTCATCAAAGAGATCAATGAATTTCAGGCCCCAGAAAAAAAAGCCCTCAAAATTGGATGTCATGGCAGGCAGTGACAGATGTTCGCTATCTGCTCCAAGGCCCTTTGCAGTGGTGTAGATCAGGTGCAACAATTCCACCTGGCCGGCATCTCTCCTGTCAGATCCACCAGGTGATTTGCCTGCCATATAGGCCATGAAGCTATCTATGTCGAAAATTTGGGGAGGATGGAAAGGACCACCAATGAGCCTTCCAAGCTCTCTTCGCAGATAGAGGGCCGGGCGCCTGCCTGGGAAGACAACTGCTATTCGGGACATATCCCGGTCTTCCGGATCCCGGGCCAGTATATCCCCGGCCAGCCAGCCGATCAGTGAAGAATCAAGTGGCAGGGAGACATGTGAATGCGGAAATTTATAGCTTTTGCTCGATTTCATGTAATTTCCAGTCACTGGTCAACCACCACCCCTAAAAAGGTCTTTGTCTGAATACTGTTTCACCGCAAAGACGCAAAGAACGCTAAGTTTATTTCCTTCGCGAATTTTGCGTCTTGAGCGAAGCGGGCGGTGAAAAAATCACCCAATCACTTCCACCCTTTCCTGCTCAAGATAAAGAATCACACCCCTGGTTTTGTGGTTTGGGTAAAGTTGAGAAAGTAAATCCAAATATTGAGATACCTGTCTTCTGTCTTCTGCTCTTGCCCTGCTGCCTGTCTTGTACTCGCCGACCCATAGCGTATTTTGGCCCTTAACCAGCCTGTCCGGCCTGAAGATTTCGCCTGTTTTGTCAGCCACTTCTTTTTCCACCCAGATCTGATCCTCTGTACCTGTCCAGAAAAGCGGCCTTGCCATGGGATGGCAGATAGTCCGGGCTATAGTCCCGAGGTCTATCTCTTTGCCTATGTCAACATCAGGGCTTTCGGGAATAGACAAAAAGATTTCCTGCAGCAGTGCCTGTACTTCCTCAGGGCTGCATTGGCAATCAAGGGGGCCATCCAGTGTTGCAAGGAGCCTGTGTACAAAGTCCCCGAGCCCTGTTGCGCTTTTCCTTGTTGGAGACAACAAGACCTTTAATTCTGTGGGCCTCCTGACCAGGTATTTGGGCCAGTTCCATCCTTCATCAACTTTTTTCGCCTTATTTTTTCGTGTTTTTTCGTGAGGTTCGCGGTCAACCGGTTGTCCAATGAGATTACTCCTCTCACTTTCCAGGATTTTTCTTTCAATCGTATCTCCCCACTTGGCCACGAGATTTCCGTTTAAAAGCGGTTCCAGCATGGATATCAACCTGTTTTTCTGTCTGCCCCCGGCCTTCTGTGGAACAAATACGTATAATTCGTCTTTTGCCCTGGTAAGGGAGACATAGAGGACATTGAGTTCGTCCAGCCATGCCTTGCCGCATTCTTTTTTATAGAGGTCCAAGAGCCTTTGAGATACGTTTCTGAGTTCCTTGCTGGTGTGCCATACCTTGAGGACCCCTCCATCCATGGAGTATATACGGCCATCGGCCTTCATCCCGAGAGTTGCAAGCGGCAGTATCACTACCTTGGCCTCCAGCCCCTTGGCCTTATGGACGGTCATGATCCTTACGGCATCTATTTCCTGGGGGGTCTTTACACCGAAGATATCATCAGGTCCGGTCTCCATCCACTGGATAAAGCCCCTGAGATCGCCGCCATATTCAGCTTCATTAGCATATAGCAGCTCCAGGAGGTGACTCAATGCAACAAAATGGTTTGGGAAACACCGGATTAGATCCATTCTGCGAACAAGCATGGATACAAGGTCATAAGGGGGCAAAAAGCCCACGGAGCCAAAGGCATCACCCAGGGTCTTTGCCCAAAGGCTGGGGAAGTCCTTCTGAAGCCTCTGATAAAGATACTTTATCCCTTGCCCTTTGCTCTTTAACCTTTGGTCCTCGATCCATTCCCAGGGGCTGAGTCCTGCTGTCTCTTCCCTCCAGGCAGCTTTTAGAATATTTCCGGTAATTACAGAAGCCAATGCCTGGTCATCAACAGGCATTTCTAAAAAGCGCAGGATCTCAAGGATCTCCTGCACCAGTGGATCCTCCCTGATGTCAAGCTGCCTGTGGGAAAAAACCGGGATGCCTGCTGAGATGAGGCTGTGGCTGAAATCCTGTACGTCCTGATTGTCCCTGACAAGTACCAGTACGTCCCTGGGACTGTGGCGAAAGAGGACATCTCCCTTTAAGAGCTTGATCAGGCGGAATTTTGATTCCTCTTTTATTTCCTCTGAGCGCCCTTCCTGGCTGAAGATCTCCACCCTCACCATGCCTCCCTTGTGGCTGATTGCATGGGCAGGCGGAAGCTCCTGCGCGGCTCCTGAGAATACGTTGCCTATATATCCGGGGTCTATGACATCCGATATAGCAGGCTTTTCTTTTATCCAGCCCCCAAGATTTTCCCTGTCAAATACCTGGGCCACAAACCTGAGCAGGATTTCCCTGCTTCTCCAGTTATATGGAAGAACAAGATCCAGAGGGCCGGTGTCTCCAAGAGAGGCAAAGGACCCGGGGCCATTTTGAAATACCTCGAGATCACTCCCTCTCCACCTGTAAAGCAATTGTTTCCTGTCCCCTACGCAGAACAGGGATCCCCCTTGCGACATGGCATTGTCAATCAAAGGGAAAAGTGATTCCCACTGGAGGATACTGGTATCTTGAAACTCGTCCAGCAGGAAGTGATACAGCCGGTCTCCAAGACGAAAGATTACCTCCGGCAGGGCGAATTCGGTCAGGAGTCTCCTTGCAAGGCTGTTAATATCGCTAAAAAAAATACTCCTTGATCCGGACTTGAGATCTGAGAGCCGGTCTTTCCATGGAGCCAGCATCTTCAAATACGGCCCTGATACCTCAAGTGCCCTTGTCTCGGCATACGCCCCGGCAAGGGTCCTTAACTCCATCCATTCAACAGAAGGGCCTTTGGGAATACTTGCTTCCTTAAGGCACAGATCTTTTAGCTCTTCTTTTTCCCATGCCTTTGAGGAGAGTGCCTTGGGCAGGTCTCCGCGAACTACCCCTGACAGGGCCTTGTGGCTGAAGGATTTTAGCTTCAGACCATTGGCCTTTGCCTTATCCAGGAAGCCCTGAGCCGACCGGGACAACTCCATGGCCAAATCCCGGGAGCCCGTGCGTCTTTTTTCCATCTCGAACCGGAGACCATAGGTTGTTTCTTTTTCATTAAGCGACTCCAACATCCGGAGAAGCTCTGCCCCAGGCCACCAGGAAGCGCGTGCCTGGAAAAGAAGATAATGATGCACAAAGCCCTGCAGCAGTTCCCACAACCCGGGATCTTGTGCTGAACAAAGCAAAATACGGTCAAGGGCGGCAGCCTTGAGTGGCGCCTCGTGTGTCTCGATTTCGTCTTGCTGCGACAGCCCCAGTTCCTGAGGGGCCGCCTGGATCAGGCGGTATATGAAGCTGTCAATAGTCCTGACCTGCCACTCATCATACCCTGCGAGGATCTCATCTACCTGTTTCAGCGCGAGTTCCTTCATCCTTGCCTGTGACAAATCCAGTAAGGGAGAAAGGACTTCTATGGCTTCCTTTTCTTCAAAGGCCGCCTGCTTCAAAAGCTTCAGTATGCGTTTCCGCATCTCCGCAGTGGCTTCGTTGGTAAAGGTTATGGCAAGTAGATTTTTAAGGCGGCTCCTGGGAATCTTTTCTGAAAGAAGAAACTGTACAAATCTGCAGGCGAGAAGAAAGGTCTTGCCGGAACCGGCAGAGGCCTCGACCCTCAAAGCGTGAGGAAAGGAAAGCTCATGGTCTGAAGGAAGCATATTTCAGCCGACACAGAGATCATGAACCAACTTGAAAGTCTCCTCTGCCTTGGTAAAGACTGGCTTGGCCTCGGCCTTTGAGGGAAGGCTATCACCTGACTCCTCAGCTTTCCGTAATTCCCAAATGGACTGGGTAATTCGTCTTGCCTCATCCGGCGTATACGTGAGGTCGGAAATGGCTTTATATAAAGCCTTGTTGTCCATCTCCAGAAAATCTTTTTTTATTCCGGGAAGGGCTGCGGCCATGGCCTTGATCAAGGCTATGGCCATATCTGAACAACGGCCGATAGCAACCGCCGGATGATCCTCCAGTAATGCAGCCTCTGCCTCCTGAAGGTGTGTCCTGGCATATTTCAAAAAGGTATGTACACGTATCATAGAAACTATTTCAGCTCTGATTACACTGCAAAAACCCTGAAACATGATTCCGTTCAAAAAGCCCGAGATGCATCCCTTTATAGATAATGCTGAATGTTGAATTAAGGTATATGTTTTTTAAATTATCTTCCACAATTCAGCATTTAGCATTCAGCATTCAACATTTAATTGAGCGCCGCAGATTGGGTTTTTTCAGCGGAATCAGCTCTTACTTTTTTTTACCCAGAAACTTATACAGGATTTCATTGTCCCTGACCCAGACCAACTCCCGGCGGACCATATACTCCTGATACTCTGGATCATCTTTGAGCCTTTTGATCTGCTCCTCAAGGGCGGTATTTTTCTTGGTAAGCTCCAGGCTTGACAGATAAATCCGTTCGCGTTCCTTCTTCATCCGGTGAAGTTTCCATAGCCCAAAAGGCCCCACCATATCCCAGAGAAAAACAAGCCCGAGAATAATACCTACGATCAGCCACAGATGGGACCCGGCAATTCCGTCATTTCTTAGATGAACTGAATTGTTGCGATTATATTTTCGCATACTATTCTCCCAAGAAAAGACACAAGACTTTAATGAATTACAATTAGTTACTACGATAAACTATTGTTAGAACATTAGTCAAGCAAAGATGTGGTTCATCTTGCAAGGAAATCACCGTTGGTCGCAAACCCGGCCTGTGCAGCTTTACTGAGGTGTCTGCCCTTTAAGGACCTCAATGTAGATATGATATACCTCCTGCACAAACTGGGACGCTGCTACAAGGGCTGCGAGACTTGTAGCCCATTTAATTATATGTACACGAGTAGGATTGTATTTGAATATCTTTTTTGTGAGCCCGATGAAGAGATAGACAATGCCGAAACCATAGAGAAAACTGACAAGCAATTGCCGAAAAAAATCAGTCATTGAGCCTGCTTTCCCTGAAAAAAATAAGGTCAATAGAACCATGGCAATCACATGGATTATATCGTGTTTTGTCCACTGGCTTTTTTGAGTTATGCTTTTTTCAGACATCCTCTAGTAATGCTCCCCCACCTTGCTTCGGTCTATTTGGATTACGTAAACAAAGGCCTTCCGGTCATCTCCACAGGTTGATCAATCCCCAGTATTTTTAGCATCGTAGGTGCGAGATTACAAAGCTTGCCATCCTTTATCAGCTCAAGGTCACCGGCACCGCAGACAATAACAGGGACCGGGTTGGTTGTGTGAGCCGTCATGGGAGAACCGTCATCCAATAACATGCATTCACCGTTTCCGTGGTCGGCAGTTATGATAACCGCGCCCCCTTTTTCAAGAACAGAATCAGTGACAGCACCTACGCACTCATCTACAGTCTCCCCTGCCTTGACGACTGCATCAAAAACACCGGTGTGGCCCACCATATCGGCATTGGCGAAATTGCAGATAATCACATCATACTTGCCGGCGGCAATAGCCTCCAGGAGCTTATCTCTTATCTCATAAGCACTCATCTCCGGCTGCAGATCGTAGGTTGCTACCTTGGGAGAATGTACCACTATCCTGTCCTCACCTTCAAAGGGGGTTTCATTGGAGTCGTTAAAAAAGAAGGTCACGTGTGCGTATTTTTCTGTCTCGGCACATCTCAATTGCTTGAGACTGTGATCGCTGAGGACCTTTCCAAGGATATTCTTATGCCTCACCGGAGGAAACGCTATTTCAAACTCACCATCATCATAGTAATCTGTAAGGCCTACATATTTTATATCAAGTTTACGTCTCTCAAATCCCTTGAATTTCGTATCAGTAAAGGCATGGGTGATCTCTCTTGCCCGGTCGAGCCTGAAGTTGAAGTTGATCACTGCGTCGCCGTCTTTAATTCCCGGGAAGCCTTTGATTATTCTCGGTTTGATAAACTCATCGGTCTCTTCGGCGGCATAGGCGTTCTCAATGGCCTCTTTCCAGTCCTTACAGACTATGCCTTTCAGTTCAGTGAGGCCGTCGTATGCGATCTTGACCCTGTCCCAGTTCGTATCACGGTCCATGGCATAGTATCTTCCGATAATGCTGCCGATTTTTCCCCTGCCTGCCTTCTTTATTCCGGCATCCAGATCTTCTATATATTTTGCTGCGGACCTGGGTGGGGTATCGCGTCCATCTGAAAAAATATGGACATAGACATTATCAAAATCCATCCTGCTGCAAAGCATAAGCAGGGCGTTGCAGTGACTGGTGACGGCATGGACACCCTGATCCTGTATGAGGCCCATAAGGTGGAGGTTTGATCTGTTTTTTCTGCAATGTTCAACGGCACCTTTAAGGACCTTATTTTCATAGAAGCTTCCGTCCTCAATGTTGCTGTTAATGCGCACAAGCATCTGTTTTATTATTCGGCCGGCACCGATGTTGAGATGGCCGACTTCCGAATTGCCCTGATTACCTTCGGGCAGTCCTACATTAAGGCCATGTGCTTTTAAAGTAGCATTGGGAAATTTGGATAGATATCTATCAAGATTAGGCGTATGGGCCTTCGCTAGGGCATTTCTTTCATCAGCCGGCGCAATGCCCCAGCCGTCCATTATTATAAGGCAGACAGGTCTTTTTTTAGGCATGGTATTTTTTGACCTCTTCGTTATTTTCACAAAACTCAGAAACGCACCGGCCGCACAAAAGCGTCCTTGCCTGCATACCGGGCAGCGCCGGCCAGGTCTTCCTCGATCCGCATCAACTGGTTATACTTCTCGACCCGCTCACCCCTGGCAGGTGCGCCGGTCTTGAGGTGCCCGGTATCCAGGGCCACGGTCATGTCGGCGATAAAGCTGTCCACGGTCTCTCCGCTGCGGTGTGAGACGCATGCCCCCCATCCTGCCTGCTGACACATCCTCACTGCTTCAATGGTCTCAGTCAGGGTGCCGATCTGGTTGAGTTTGATAAGGGCGGAATTGGCAGAGTTTTCGCGAATACCCCTGGCTATGTATTCCACGTTTGTGACAAAAAGATCGTCTCCCACCAGTTCGATCACTCCGCCCAGACGCTGGTTGAGGATCTGCCAGCCGTCCCAGTCATCCTCGGCCAGGCCGTCCTCCAGCAAGCAGACAGGATATGCGTTGACAAGCTTTTCATAGTAATCCACCATCTCTTCGGAAGAGCATGTCCTGTTTTCTGTGTGCAGGTTGTATTGGCCGTCCTTGAAAAATTCGCTGGACGCTGGGTCCATGGCAATGCCCACATCAGGGCCAGGCCTGAGACCGGCCTTCTCGATTCCTTTGACAATGACTTCCAGTGGTTCCTCGTTGGAGGAAACATTGGGCGCAAAACCACCTTCATCTCCGATGCCCACGTGGTGGCCTGCGTCCATCAGCACTGAACGTAATGCGTGGTATATCTCGCTGGCCCAACGGAGCGCCTCCCGGAAGCTTTGGGCGCCATAAGGGCAAATCATGAATTCCTGAAAATCAGAGCCCTGCCATCGGGCATGGGCTCCCCCATTCATAATATTGAGCATGGGCACAGGCAGACGCCCAGGGCATGCACCGCCGAGATATTGGTAAAGAGGAAGCCCCGCCGCCATGGCCGCTGCCCTTGACACGGCCAGGGACACACCCAGGATGGCATTGGCCCCGAGATTGGCCTTGTTGGGTGTGCCATCAAGATCGATAAGCACCTTATCGATCATCGCCTGATGGCACGCATCCCTGCCTTTTAGTGTGTCATTGATAACTCCGTTGACGTGGTCCACCGCCTTGAGCACGCCTTTGCCTCCAAAACGTTCGGCGTTGCCGTCACGCATTTCCAGTGCCTCACGAGAGCCAGTGGACGCCCCTGAGGGCACCCCGGCCCTGGAAATGACCCCGCATGCCAGACTTACCTCAGCTTCCACAGTAGGATTACCACGACTGTCCAGGATCTCCCTGGCCATTACATTTGTGATTTGTGTGTTTACCTTATTAGTCATTTGTGTTTACCTCTTTTGCCGCAGCAAAAATCAGATTGGGGTACTTTACATCATAAATGTCTATGTCTGTCCTTTAATAATTTGTAACCGTTCACGGGGTTACAACGCCCGTTTTACCGCAACCCACTGGACTGTAACCGTTTGCAGGGTGCTGCAGATGCGAGGCGGAGGGTACGCAGACGTACTTCCTTGTACTTCAAGTGCCTGACAACAAAACAGATGCGGTGCCCTGTGAAGGCTTACAATAATCTAATATTAGAGTATCCGCCATAAGCCTATATCGTTCATATTCCCTTAAAACATAATTCCATCACTCCAACCGGAGCAAAACCCTTCTCAACACATTATATCATTCCATGGAAGTAGCATAAATCATTAGGGATAGATTTCAGCGGAAGAGCAAGCAACGCCAACGAGGCCTAAGGCCGTCCCTTCGGCCCAGATTGTGTAATGGTTTCAAATTGTTTAGATGACAACATCTTGTCATTTTTATCCATGGTATTAAATTATTGTATGTTGGCTTGAGTTATGAAATATTGGGGCCTTTGAGGCTATGGGACCGCGCAATGTTTTTTAACAATGTCTGGATATAAATCATTATTTTAGATTTTTGAGGAGGAATGCTCATGTCCGAACAAGATAAGATGCGCTTAAGAAAAAAGCTTCTTGATCAGCGCCAAGAGATTTTTGAACAGTATCAGCGGTTCGAATTTGATTTGCAGGCCCTGGGAGAACGAGATATCGCAATGGAAGATGATGCCCAAAAGGCTGATGAGATAAGTCTTTTAGATCAGTTGGTTAAACGTGATAAGGATAAGCTTGAAGAGATCGATCTGGCACTGTTTAGAATGGCTGCGGGTAACTATGGGATCTGTGAAAGATGCCTGAAGCCGATTTCGTTGGAACGATTGGAGACCTCACCAACGAGCCGGTTGTGCCGTATGTGTGCCCGTAAATATGATGAAAAACAAAAGAAATTACCTCGGGCCTGGGAAGTGATTACCCGTGCGGAGTTACCCGACGAGTATAAAAACCTGGGCAACAAGGAATTGCAGATGGTGATTTTGGAGAGTATTCGTAATGATGGCCGGATCGATTTGAATGAACTCGAAATTTTTTGCCGAAACGGAGTAGTTTATTTGGAAGGTGCTGTCCCAAACGAGAACGAACGCCAAATTCTAATCAGGCTCCTGAGCGATGTTATGGGCTTAACGTCCATTATCGATCACCTGAGAATTAGGGAATTGATATCGGGGCGGAAGGACCTCTCTCCTGCGGGGGAAACTGCCGTACTCGGCACGGAGGAAGACTCGGTATACAATATAGATAAAATCAGCGATGATGTGATTGAATCTGAAGAAAAGGAAATCCCATATTATTTTCCCGACCGACCGCCTGCGGAAAAGGAATAAACCCGAAGAGCCAATCATAACAACTTAGCGCTTATGGTATACTGAGATGTCAAAGGATAAGATAAAGCAGAGCAGAATCATGACTGCCATAGTGGGGAGCTATCCCAAGCCTGACTATGTATATCCTGGCGATGCAAGGAGATTGTTGGACGACTGCGGACGTAATTTTTTGGAGTTCGGGCAAAGTGTAGGCGAGCCGGAATTCAAAGAACGCGTGGACAGGGCAGCGATCATGGCGATGGCGGATCAAAACTCTGCCGGCATTGATTTTATGAGCGATGGCGAAGAGGGGAGAGACCATTATGTTCTATATGTTCTAAGAAGACTTGGGGGTATCGACTTTGAACATCTAAAAAGCAAGCCTATACGTGAGGATGTGTATATCCGTGAGGTCCCGATTGTAGGGGGTAAAATATCGTATAAAGGCCCGTTTCTGGTCGATGACTATCTATTCACTGCAAGATACGCTAAAGGAATTCCCAAAATAAGTTTTCCTGGTCCATCGACTGCTATCGACTGTCTCTATGATGAATATTACAAAGGGGATATTGAGAAGATGGCAATGGATTATGCAGGGGCCATTCGACATGAGGTTGAAAACCTTATTGGATCTGGTTGCCAGGTAATCCAGTTTGACGACCCTGTGCTTCTAAGAAATCTTGATAATGCCGGAAAATGGGGGCTTAAGGCGCTCCAGTTGTGCTTCAGCGGTCATGAGAATGATGCCCTTTATATAGTCCATATATGCCGTGGATACCCACACAAGTCTTTGGAGAAAAGAGAAATCGATTACAAGGCAAAAACGGAATATTACAGTCATATTCTGGACTGGCTTAGAGATTCCACAATAGACGTATTATCCATAGAGGGACAGAAGAGCAATCTGGATCTCTCCATGCTGCCTGCTGCTGGGAAAAAGACTGTAATGCTGGGGGTTGTGGATGTTGGATCTGACGAAGTCGAGACTGTGGAGCAGATTGTGGAAAGAGGCAAGGAGGCCCTGAAGTATCTTAAAAAGGATCAGCTTATCCTGTCGCCTGACTGTGGAATGCTTCAGCTTTCGTTATCGTCGGCCAAAAAGAAACTGATAAATATAGCTGAAGCAGCATTGATACTCAACCGCGCGTAGCTTTCACCTTTTTTATATTGAACATTATATTCTCATCATTCCAGATGATTTTGTCTGGATTTTTGAAATGATTCATAATAGTTATCTTAAATTTATTTAAAGATTCTTCAAATTCTTTTCTAGAATACAGACCAAATGTAGAATAATGATGCTTTCTGGCTTGTGTAACTAGCCATTCTAAATTAGTTTTTCGCTTATAAGTGAAGTATTCAATAGATACTAAAATTAGATCAGGTATCTTTTTTAATGTTTCTTCTAATTTATTTATTTCAAAGAGACGTTTCTCTTTTTCATGAAATTTAGGGAAAAATTTCCCCCAAATATTCCTTTGATTCTGGCTTCGTAATCTGGTGTAAATAAATAACCGGCCTTTATTTATTAGAACTCTGGATGATTCCTTTAGAAAATCTAAAAGGTTGAAATGATGTACAGCATTAAAGGTGACTAAAACATCAAAATGGTTGGCAGCTAATGGTAAAGCCATTGCCGATGTTCTTACAGCATTGAACTCTTTTATATTATGTTCCTTTAAATTCTTATCAAGCCTTCTCAACATATTTTCGTTATAATCAATGCAAATGAGATAGAGACCTTTGCCGATATGATTAAATAATTCTATATCATATCTTCCTCCTCCACAACCAATATCTGCTCCTATAATTTTCGTTAAATTTCTCAGTTTATTTTTTATGAATAAGATTGATTCAATATCCGTAGTTCTTAACTCTTCGTATTCGTGCGCAATTTTTGAAAAATGGTAGTGAGTCTTTTCCATAGTTTAACAACTTTTTTGCCTTTATCTATAATTTTGCTTTTTTTGCCTAATTCACTTGAAAAGCTCTTCTTTAAGAACGCCGTACCCAGATGGCCTGGAGACCCTTCTCTCCCTTTTCTTCTGCATACATCACTGAATCACCCTCGGCGAGATCATCAAATGCCATATCCTTGACAGCATTACGATGAAAGTAAATATCTTCGCCATCCGGGTTTTCGATAATGCCGTAGCCTTCGTCAGACAGGATCTCTCTAACAATACCAACAGGGTGGCCTTCATGGTATTTTACCATTCCTTGTCGCTCGCGATTGTACTCTCTGAGTTGACGGTCCAGGACATCAAAACACGAAACGATCAGTGGTCTTACCTTTTCGCCCTTGTGCTTGATTGCAAGCGTGTCTTTTGGCACTGAAGCTACCATATGTACCTCAAAAAGGCCAAGGCGATGGTGTTTAGTCCCGATTAAGGATATGTGAAGGTGATGCACAATGCCGGGATGGTGCTTCTGTATTTTGTCGATTTCCTCGTCAATTTTTTCCTCCCACTCTGGCAGCAACGTTATATTAAAGGCTTCAATGTGACGGTCCATTTTTATCCTCCTTATATTAGCAAATTATGGCTTTTGCTGCCCTAAACGGCAACAGGAGTCCCTGTCAGAAATAATACCCGGAGCAGATCCAGTTAGTAAGATTCATGAATCATACTCGTAATATGGATGAATTGCTTTTAATAATACTAATAACTCGTTTTCCGACTGCAATGTACTGCAAGTATTTTATAATGGAAATCAAACCATGAGAGAGTTTCTGCTAAAAGACATTTTTCCAGAGGTTGAGGGGAGATCACTTTTGGGCGATTTAGGATTTAGGCTCCAGAAAGGTCTGATAAGGGACGTGCCGGAGGATTCCGGCATGTCCTCTGTGTTTTAGGGAGCTCAGAGCAAGGTTAATGGATTGAAAAAACCAACTCCTTGGCCAGAGTCTTACATTACTCGAAAGCGCTATGGCTGTTACCATATACAGGAGCAGGCAGATGGCTTCCAGGCTCTGTGTGACTACTCGAAATATTTTTTTCCCACTGATATGCCCGCAGTACTTAAGCGTTTATAGTCTGCCTTGAGACGGTCATTTGCGATGGCACGATTGCTGTGGGCAACATCCACGGACGCGGTGGGTAAGACCGTGACATAATTTTTGCTGACTGAATAAGTCATGCCTTCTGCATGAAAACGATATGCAGCATTGAGCAAGAAAGCCTCCTGGTCTTCGGTTATTCCTGCCTCCGGATGTATCTTTAGACTGATAGGTATCTTGTGGAGGACAACATCTCCCTCTACCTTCTTTCCTTCTTGGGCCATCTGAATCAAGTCTTCAAGACGACAAATAACAGGGATCATAGGTCTTTTCTCCTCTCCGTAATTGGTGTATTTTAAAAAGATAGTTATTATTAAAACAATAAATCCTGATTACAGCCAGTCAATCAAAAATTAAAAAAAATCGACCTTGTGTGATAAACGGCTCAAATATTGAATTGTTAGGTCTTGACCCCTAAACATCTGTGAAATTTCCAGATCTTTGTCTTTTCTCTATATCATATGTCATTGTATGCCTAACCCGGATATCCTACCAAGGTCGTATCCTGACGGTTTTTGGAAGACCCTGAGGCCAAATTCCGGCACCACGGCCAGTATGTGGTCGAAAATATCCGCCTGGATTGCCTCATAGTTCGCCCAGACAATATCGTTCGAAAATACGTAAATCTCAAGAGGCAGACCCTCAGATGTAGGGGCCAGTTGACGCACCAGAAAGGTCAGGTCTTGTCGAATCTTCGGGTGGTTGCGGAGATATGCTATCACATAGGCCCTGAAGCTTCCCACATTAGTCATCCTCCTGCCATTTACGACCTGGCTGGTGTCTATACCATGCTTCTTATTGTACGCATCCAGTTCTGCTTTTTTACGTCTGACGTATTCATTCAATATCTGTATCTTTTCAAATTTCTCAATCATCGTATCATCGCAAAATCGAATACTGGACTGGTCTATTAAAATAGAACGCTTAATGCGCCTGCCTCCTTAGTCACTCATACCACGCCAGTTCTTAAAGGAATCTTCTATCAACTTGTAGGTCGGAATAGTAGTTATTGTATTATCCCAGTTCTGAACCTTTACTGTATGAAGCGCCATATCTACGACAGAACCATCGGCTCCATACTTGGGCATCTCTATCCAGTCACCAACCCTGACCATATCATCCATTAATATTTGCATGCTTGCCATAAATGATAATATGGTATCTTTAAATATAAAGAGAAGTACAGCGGTGATAGCACCTATTCCACTCAGAAGTACCCATGGGGACTTATCTATAAGCAGACTAATTGCTATTATTAGACCTAATATATAAAGAACTATCTTTAATATCTGAACAGATCCCTTAATTGCATATTTTTTTGATATGGAATATGTATTGTATATGGCCTCCCCGGCAGTCAATAATTTACCAAACCACAAAATAATATTGAGAAAGACATACGCGCCGATAATTCTCTTTGCAGGCTCAGTAATGGAGGGGAAAAGATCCACGCCGTAATAGAGCACAATGGCAGGGGCCAGGTAGGCCAGGTGGTTAAATATGCCTTTTTCAATAAGGATATCATCCCATTTATATTCTGTCCGGCGAAAGATATAATATAGCCCCTGAATTAGATATCTTCTGGTAGCGTAGTAACTTACGAAACACACCAACAGAAGGCCTAAAATAAGGACCGATTTTTCCAGAAAAAAATTACTTTTTAACAGGCTGAATATTTTTTCAAGATCCGCGATTATTCTCCATTCCTGCTGGAAACTTGAGTAAATTGACACGACTTACTTGCCAAGGCCATAGTCTTTCTGATATCATTTTTATTTAACATTTATAACATTCTGCTCGATATATATTAAATCCTTAATAAGGAGTATTTATAACATGGCGGCAAATTCAGTAGCAATAGCAGGATTGGGTTACGTTGGACTCCCTCTGGCAATAGCCTTTGGCAAGAAAATAAAAACCATCGGCTTTGACATATCCGAAGACAAAATAATTAGTTACAGAAAAGCCATTGATCCTACTGCAGAAGTTGACCGCGAAGACTTCGAGCAGGCGGTGCATCTCAGCTTTACAAACGATCCTGCCGCCATAAAAGAGACAGACATGGTCGTTGTAGCTGTACCTACTCCGATTACCGCCAACAAGCAGCCTGACCTCAGGCACCTTGTTTCTGCTTCGGAAATAGTCGGGAAAAACATGAAGCATGGAACTATTGTAGTATACGAGTCAACAGTATATCCAGGTGTGACTGAGGATACATGTGGTCATATCCTTGAAAAGGTCTCCGGACTCAAGTGTGGTGAGGGATTCAAGGTTGGCTACTCTCCTGAACGGATAAATCCCGGAGACAGGGAACACTCTCTGGCCAATATAGTAAAAGTTGTGGCAGCTCAAGATCAGGATACACTGGAAGAAGTGGCAAGCACTTATGAACTTATAGTGGACGCGGGGGTATACAGGGCGGAGAGCATAAAAGTGGCTGAAGCAGCCAAGGTCATAGAAAATACACAGCGGGATCTCAACATTGCCCTTATGAACGAACTGGCCATTATTTTCAATCGCCTTGATATTGATACACAATCAGTGCTGGAGGCCGCTTGCACGAAATGGAACTTCCTCTCCTTTACACCTGGTCTGGTAGGCGGCCATTGCATTGGAGTTGATCCCTACTACCTCACTTATTGTGCCCAGCAAACAGGATACCATCCCGAAGTCATTCTGGCTGGGCGCCGCATCAACGATTCAATGGGCTCATATGTTGCGCAGAGGACGGTCAAGGAACTCATCCATGCCAGGGTGCGGGTGGAAGGGGCCCGGGTCGTTATACTCGGGCTTACATTCAAGGAAAATTGTTCTGATATAAGAAATACCAGAGTGATAGATATCATTCACGAATTCAGGGAGTATGGCATTGAACCCCTGGTACATGATCCCATGGCCGATCCGCAAGAGGCCAAATCCGTGTATGGCATTCGTTTACTGAAGGACCTGCCTGCCAATGTTGATGCGGTCATACTTGCAGTAGCCCACAAAACATATGTGGAAGCTGGGGTTTCAGTAATAAAAGACATGCTCACTCCTGACAGGGGCGTGGTAATAGACGTAAAGGATTTTTATCACCCTGATGATTTTAAGGAAAAGACTATCAGGTACTGGAGACTGTGAGCATGGAAAAGGGGAAGCTCACCGACCCTGAAAGACGATTGTTACTCAAAATGGCAAGACAGGCCATAGAGACAGAACTGGCAGGCCTTCCTTTCAGTCTTCCCGGGGTGACAAATCCAAATCTCCTCGAACACAGGGGGGCATTTGTAACAATTCACAAACATGGCCAGCTCAGGGGATGTATCGGGACCTTTTCAGCAAACAGACCCCTGTACGAAGTAGTTGGTGACATGGCCATATCAGCAGGTTTTAAAGATCTAAGATTTCGTCCACTCCATTCCTCTGAATTTAAGGAGATAGATTTGGAGATATCCGCACTCATTCCCCTGATGCCGATAACTGATATAAATAAAATCAAGATAGGTACCCACGGGATATATATCATTCAGGAACCCTTTCGCGGTGTGCTGTTGCCTCAGGTAGCTACAAAAAATGGGTGGGACAGGCTTACTTTTCTGGATCAGACCTGTATGAAGGCAGGTCTGGCCTCTGGCTGCTGGAAAGATCCAAAAACACAGATCAATATCTTCAGTGCTGAGATCTTCGGTGAGAAGTCTGAAGGTCTGCTGTCTTAAATGCCTCTCTCAAGCGTTTCTCCACTAACGGCTGGATAAGCCCGTCAAGGGATGCCCCGAGTCTGTGTTCGTCTGCGTGTGTCGAGTGAGCACAGCGAGCGGGTGGCGAGTTTTCATGCTCGAGATGGTAAATATCTGCTCTCGAAAAATCGTGCGCTGGCTATGTTATATCCGCCATGCTCCTGACCGGGGAATAGAAACCTTTTTCAACCATTTTTGGGAGTATTTTATCTGCCTTAGCAGTGGTCAGAAGACCACCTATTACGGAAGTTTTGAGAATGCCTATTGTTCCTGTGACCGGGATGTTCATCTGTATACACTGGCTTCTTGCGGCACGATCGTCTAAAACCATTATTGTGTTTCGATTATCAGCAATAGCGATACAAGAGGCTTCACCTCGACCCAGGTGGCCTATGAGCTGCTTGTAGATTTTGAGTTCTTTTCTTGATAGCGAAGTAAGCTCAAAAGCTCCGCTATCAAGAAATTTGTCCACATGTTGGAGTTGAGGATATGAGGTAAATCCGGCGGAAAGTTCACCATATACCTCGCTGGTAATAAATCCTTTCCCGTTATAGCGTTTCTCAATAAGGAACAGCGAATCTGACAGGAGAAAATTACTGAGGACAACAGTATCAAATGTCCATTTTCTCCTACGCATTCCTTACATCCTCTTCGAGAAATGAGTTGTTCTGCGGGATATTATGCTCCTGCAGCCAAGTCCTTATATCCCATATATTCATTCCCATTTCATCAGCGAGCCTGGACAGACTGATGTAGCCGCCTTGATATGCCTCAAGTGCACGTTTCTGACGGGTATTAAGAGAAGAAATAAGTTCAAGTTGATAACTTGATATGACAGCCTGCCTGACAAGTTCTCCCACAGAGGTATTCCTTTTCCTTGATAAGGCCTTCAATCCTTTTGCAACTTCCGGTTTTACCTTTATATGAAGAGTGGCGCTCTGCATGATTCACCTCTTTTTATACAATAGTACAACATCAGGTATAAATATAGGTGGAATGCATCCGGTTGTCAAACCAGGTAATCTTAGATCTATTACCTCAAAAGGGCCATGGTAGTTAGTGCCGTTTGACCGACGGCAAAGAGGGCGATTCTACGAAGCCTATGAGCATGAAAGGGTAAGGGCAAAACGATGAAAACAGACGAAATGTTCGGCGAATTGAGAAGGCTTAACCGAGAACATATGCATATGATCTGGGAGATAGCCAAAACCGGGGACTTGGATGTGCTGGAGCGCGATACTCACGCCATTGGTCGTGAGCAGCGCTTGCCTTCGGCAGGTACTTTCGTTATCCTGAACTGAAAGTAGAATAGCGGGGTTTACGCCCATGCCGGGCGTACACAACCGGCTCAACAGGATCGGGTCGAGCGCGAGCGTCACTCCAGGCGGGTTACTGTAGCGTTCGCTGGAAAATAAAATCGGGATTAATGTCTGATGAATCTAATCGAGCAATATCATCTTCAATGGTAAATTTCTTGGCTATAGGATCTATATTAGGCATATCAGCAGGTTTTGCCCCGGGACCACTTCTTGCCCTTGTAATTTCTGAAACTCTTCAACACAATATAAAAGCTGGTTTTAAGGTCGCTCTTGCTCCAATTATCACTGACTTGCCAATTATCATTTTAACTTTATTCATATTGGTAAAGTTATCCAATTTCCATAACGTGTTAGGAATTATTTCATGCATGGGTGGTTTTTTTATCTTATGTCTGGGTTATCAAAGTATACATACGAAAGGAATAGAACTGAACTCTCAGAGGATTAGGCCCAACTCATTGACAAAAGGAATACTAGCCAATGCCTTAAACCCTCATCCTTATCTATTTTGGTTTAGTGTCGGGGCGCCAATAGTAACCAAAGCAATGAACCAAGGCATTTTTGCTCCTCTTGCTTTCATCGGCAGTTTTTATGCCTTGCTTGTTGGATCAAAAATTATGATAGCTTTATTAGTTGGCAAGTCCAGATCATTTTTAGCCGGCAATGCATACATCTACATAATGCGTTTTCTTGGTTTATTATTATGTATATTAGCAATTGTTCTTTTTCGTGATGGCCTGAAACTATTGGGAATTTCATAAAGTCTAAAGACAAATTCAGCCCGCGCGCTGGAGCACGCTGCTGATTTAAACGTTTGGAGATATTGGTATGCATATGAAGAGAGTCAATCTTCATCCCGAAAAATTTCCTACAACAGAACACTATCCTTTTAACCTGAACATTTTTTATGAGACAAAAAGCATTTTGTTCGATTCGCCAGTGACATTCTTTGTAGGAGAAAATGGAACCGGAAAATCGACTTTGCTTGAAGCCATAACTCATAAATGCGGCATATATATATGGGGACGCATTGAGAGAAAACGCTTGAAAGTCAACTTATATGAGCAAAGGCTGTATGAGGCTATTGATGTCGAATGGACTGATGGTCCTGTACACGGGTCATTTTTTGCATCCCAGGTATTCCGGAATTTTGCCCAAATATTGGACGAATGGGCAGCGGCAGATCCTGGATCACTTGAGTATTTTGGGGGGAAATCTTTACTGACTCAATCCCACGGCCAGTCCCTTATGTCGTTTTTTAAGGCTCGCTACAAAATTAAAGGGATTTACTTTATGGACGAACCGGAGACAGCTCTCTCACCGAAAAGCCAATTGGATTTGCTTGCGTTGCTCAAGGACATGGGCCAGGCCGGGCATGCCCAATTTATCATCGCCACTCATTCTCCAATCCTCCTGGCATGTCCTGGGGCAAAAATTTACAGCTTCGACCATGTGCCGGTTAAACAGGTTGATTACGAAGAGACAGAACTGTACCGGATATACAAGGGCTTTATGGAGGATAGAAATAAATACCTGGATGCAATATGAGAAAATTCCCTTTGACTTTAAGCGCCGAACACATTAATTTCACAGACGTTTTGCTGGGCAATTGCGATTCCTATATTGTACAAATACCTCTGGCTACTATATACATTTCAATGGTTTTTTGGTGGCGATACTCCCATTCAATGGGATTTTGGCTTGCGGACTTCACCATATGAAATCGCAAAGCGATTATATTGAATAGTAGCCTTCAATATTTGTCTACGAGCCCAAATTTTCAACGAAAAACTGACAGTACAAAGACAAGGAGAAAGAATGAAGAGAGCAATGTTTTTTCTTGACCAAAAGGATATGCCGACTCACTGGTATAACATCCAGGCCGATTTGCCGGAGCCCTTACCACCGGTTTTGCACCCAGGAACGGGCCAGCCGGTAACCCCTGATGATCTGGCTCCGCTATTTCCCATGGAGTGTATTATGCAGGAGGTAAGCACCGAGCGCTGGATTGAGATCCCCGAGGAAGTGCAGGATATATACCGTACCTGGCGGCCGACAGTGTTGCACCGGGCATATCGTCTGGAGAAGGCATTGGACACGCCTGCAAAGATTTTTTACAAATATGAAGGAACAAACCAGGCCGGAAGCCATAAGCCCAATAGTGCTACAGCCCAGTGCTATTATAACATGAAGGAAGGCATCAAACGCATAGTTACCGAGACCGGCGCCGGGCAGTGGGGAAGTGCCCTGAGCATGTCCGGTGCGTTCTTTGATGTGGAAATCAAGGTCTATATGGTCAGGATCAGTTACGACCAGAAGCCGTATCGCCGAATAGCAATGGAGGTCTGGGGGGCCAAGTGTATACCCAGCCCCAGCACGGAAACCCAAGCAGGAAGAGATATGCTGGAGAGATGGCCCGATTGTCCCGGCAGCCTGGGACTCGCCATAAGTGAAGCAGTAGAGGAGGCCTTGAGTCGTGATGACACCCACTACTCTCTGGGCAGTGTGCTCAACCATGTCCTGCTCCACCAGACCATCATAGGGGAGGAGACAAGGAAGCAGATGGAGATGGCAGATGCCTATCCCGATATTATCGTGGGTAACATTGGCGGGGGCTCTAACTACGCCGGCCAATTCCTACCCTGGATCAGAGATAAGATCAGCGGGGAAAAGCCGGATCTGCGCATCATCTGTGTTGAGCCTGAAAGCTGCCCTACCGTGACCAGGGGATTATATGCATATGACTTTGGTGACGCGGTCGGGATGACTCCTCTGCTCAAAATGCATACCTTGGGCCACGGTTTTATTCCGCCCCCGGTCCATGCCGGCGGATTGCGCTATCATGGGATGGCGCCCATTATATGTCACCTTCGTGAACTGGGTCTGGTTGAGGCCGTAGCCACGGTCCAGCTTCCTACCTTTGAGGCCGGGATACAATTTGCCCGCACCGAGGGAATTATTTCAGGACCTGAGCCATGTCACAATATCAGGGTGGCCATTGATGAAGCCCTTAAATGCAAAGAATCCGGCGAAGCAAAAACAATCCTGATAGCCCACAGCGGGCATGGGCACTTTGACCTTGCCGCCTATGATAGGTACCTGTCAGGTGAGCTGGTGAATTATGCTTATCCCGAGGAAGACGTAAAGAAGGCCCTGGCCGATCTGCCCAAGATACCGACTTGAGAACGATGTCTTGGCGGCGCACTTACAGCATTAAGAACTGTGGGTGCGTCTTTTTACCATAGAGGGCAAAAAAAATGATTGAACAGTACGATGATAAGATAATTCGATGCCCCAGGGTAGGCGGCGACGTCAATTTTAAGTTCTGCCGTTCCGAGAATAACATGTTTCCTTGTGGATGGATAATCGGTTGCTGGCACAAGCGGATGGATATCAATAAGTTTCTGGAAGACCATTACTCGAATGAAGAGCTTGACCGAATATTTGCTCTCCCAAGACCTAAAGTTGAAAGCCTGGTAAACTTGATTGAACAGGCGAAACAGAGGAAGAAAGAAAAATCGTGATGCGAGAAGGGATTTGAATATGATACGACGCAATATGATATCTTTTTTGTTTTTTGTAGTGATAATGATAATGCCGGGTACAACGTCCCAGGCCTATGATTTACCAGCGGTCAATCTGGGATTTACAAGCTTTCTTGACGGAGGCCCTCCTGCCGGACCGGGATTTTACTTCACACAGTACCTTCAGTATTGGCATTCAGAACATTTCACTGACCAGGATGGCGATAGTGCTCTGCCCTCATTTGCAGATGAAGATTTAAATGCCTGGATCAGCCTTTCACAGTTCATCTACCAGTCGAATCAGGATATATTTTTAGGTGGCAAATGGGGGCTTGATGTTATTATTCCCGTTGTGGCTCTTGATTTGGACTATGATACTTCTAATTCCGCCTTTCCCCAGGACAATGGTTCTGGCTTAGGAGATATTCTTATCGGTCCTTTTTTGCAATGGGATCCTATTATGGGAAAAAATGGACCAATTTTTATGCACAGGATAGAGTTTCAGATGATATTCCCCACAGGAGAGTATAGCCAAAACAAAGAACTCAATCCCGGCAGCAATTTTTTTTCATTCAATCCTTACTGGGCATGCACTCTATTTCTTAGCCCAAAATTGACAGCAAGCACACGTATTCATTACCTCTGGAATAGCAAAAACAATGACCCCGGAAGATGGGCCTCGGGAGCCGACGACACACGAGCTGGTCAAGCTATTCATGCAAATTTTACCATGGCCTACGAAATTCTTGAAAAACGTCTAAGGATTGGAATCAACGGTTATTACCTTAAACAAATTACTGATACCGAGATGGATGGTAATGATGTTTCCAATTCCAGGGAGCGGGTTCTGGGAATCGGTCCTGGATTGCTCTATCATTTTTCCCAAAATGATCATCTTTTTTTCAATACCTATTTTGAATCCTGTGCTGAAAATCGTCCTGATGGAACCCGGTTCAATCTTCGCTGGGTCCATCATTTTTAAGGCAAGCAGAGAATAAAGAAGACAACGTCAGGGCTCACAAGCCGCGTAACTTCTCAATAACTCCGGGTAAGATGTCTAGATTCCGGCTTTCGCCGGAATGACATTTGGATATAACTGCCCGTCATTCCTGCGAAAGCAGGAATCTAGTGAATAGTCGCAAATATAATCTACCTCTATCCCTTTTTCCCATGTTAATTCGTCAATAATTCCAGAATTAATTGCCTGGCTCCTAAGGGCCTGGAGGGAGGGAAATAAATCAGTAGCTCCGGGATATCTTCTTCATCGTCTACCACGAGGACTTTTTGGTTTGTCATGATATGACCCTTATTGTAAATTTATATGAATTGAAATATTAGCGTTCTAGGCATCCTTCATATCATCCCAAAAGTAGTTTACACTTTTTATTTTTTTGAACCGCAGAATATCGAACAAGAAATATCGAATGTCGAAATAATACCTTCGAAATTCTCCGGTTCCTTGTTCTGCGGTTCGATATTTAAAATGGATGACTAAAAAACCAACCTCGAAAAGTGTAAACTACAGAATGAAGGATGCCGCGTTCTATCAGGATCATAAAAAAAATGGTTAAAAATCATGATCTACAAACCTTAAAAATAGGCTCGGTGGTTCTGCCCAATCCTGTGTTCCTTGCCCCGATGGCAGGGATTACGGACTATCCTTTCAGGTGCCTTGCCGGATCCTTCGGGGCGGGATTAGTAATAAGTGAGATGATAGCTTCCCAAGCCCTTATACGTAACAGCGTTCGATCTGTCCGCATGGCCGGCA
Source organism: uncultured Thermodesulfobacteriaceae bacterium (assembly GCA_964646435.1). Taxonomy (GTDB): domain Bacteria; phylum Desulfobacterota; class Dissulfuribacteria; order Dissulfuribacterales; family UBA3076; genus UBA3076. Next base: position 56,033 of record CAZYEJ010000001.1, on the reverse strand, counting down.
CTGCTGAAAAGGAATTTCCCCTGGCGGTGCAGATCTCAGGATCAGACCCGGTTGTCATGGCTGAAGCCGCCCGGATTAACGAGTCCCTTGGCGCAGCAATAATTGACATAAATATGGGGTGTCCACAGCGTAAAATTGTAAAGACCGGGGCCGGTGCAAGCCTAATGCGTGATGAGGTGCTGGTTGGAAAGGTCATAGAGGCAATTGTAAAAGCGGTTAGTGTACCTGTTACTGTCAAGATCCGTCTGGGTTGGGATCACAGAAGCATAAATGCAGCCAAAATTGCCAAAATCGCCCAGGATTCCGGCGCTTCCCTTGTTACGGTCCATGGCAGGACCCGCAGCCGGATGTTCTCTGGAAAAGCTGACTGGCCGGCAATCAGAGAAGTAAAGGAGGCTGTGTCTATTCCTGTAATTGCAAACGGTGACATCCAAAGTCCGAAGGATGCAAGCCTTTGCCTTGATGTCTCAGGGGCGGACGGGATCATGATAGGAAGAGGTGCCCTTGGAAGGCCCTGGTTATTCGATCAGACACTCCATTTCCTGAAAACAGGCGAGGACAAAAGACCTCCAGGTCTTGACAATCAATATGCCGTAGCAAAAAAACATTTTGAGCACATTGTTGACTTCTATGGACTTCCAGTGGGGTTGTGGCTTTCCCGAAAACACTTGGCCTGGTACACCAAAGGCCTTCACGGGAGTGCGCTATTCAGAAAATCCCTGAATAACACTAAATCAATTGATGAAGTAAAGGAGTTGCTCAGACATTTTTACGAAACCTTACTGAATACGCAGATAAGCTGAAAGCCCAAAAGCGTTGATTACGACAGTTCTTTGAGCTTTCAGATTATTTCAGTCCAGCTTTGGACCCTGTCCTGGTTTCTCCTCCCAGGAATCAGTCTCATGCCCTTCTTCATTGGCGGATTTCCCCAGAATATCAGGTGAAAAAGGCATGTTTACTGCGATTGTCTCCTCTGTATTACCGGAAACAGTATTCATCTCTTCAGACAGATCACCGGGGACCTCCTGAATAGCTCTCATTTCAGATGCCGCAAGGTTTAATGTCTGATCGACCTCCTCCGGCGGCAAGGCCTCCTCGTCTATGACCCTCAGATAGCCCTCGAGAACAGAGCGTATTTTATATGCAGTCTCCCTCTGAATACGTCTGAGCCCCATTATTCGCTCCTCCAATTGAACGGCCTCCTGATGGGCATCAGCAACTATACGCTCTGCATCCAGTTTTGCCCTCTCATGCATGAGCTCTACATCTTTTTCGGCCTGTGACTTCATTTTCTCTGATAACTTGTGAGCCGAGGTCAGGGCATCCCTGAAATCCTCTTCCCTCTTTTTCATATCTGCCAATTGACCCTTATATGCAATCAATTGGTCCTTCAGGGCATTCTTCTCTTTAATCAGAGAAGTCATAATCTCACTTATTTCCTCAAGAAAAGAGTCTACTTCGTCGGAATCGTAACCCCGGAATCTGGAGCGGAATTCCTTCTCAAGTATTTCGTTCGGGGAGAGACTCATATAACACCTTTAAGAAATCTGATAGGCCAACTGATGAAGTGTCGGCACGATAAAACTACGCAAAAAGATTATTGCGATAATGATCACCATAGGGGTTAAATCAATTCCCCCAAACTGTAAAGGAAGTATGCGTCGAACCCGGTACATTAAAGGTTCGGTTATGTTATACAAAAATTTTACTATGGGATTATAGGGATCAGGATTGACCCAGGACAAGATGGCCCTGGCAATCAATATCCATATGTAGAGATTGAGAACAATGTCGACGATGGTGGCGATAGAATGCATAAAGTTGCTTAGTATGAACATACCGGTATCCTTAAAAAATTATGAATTAGAGACTATTTTCTGACTGAAATCACTACAAAATTAGCGAACCCAACAAAATTAGTTACAGACCGACAGCTTAACCCAACCTACAATATACTTCAGTAGAGTTATCGGCATCCTTCATAGCAAGCCAAAAATAGTTTACACTTTTAGGAGTAATATACCTCAAAAAATATGACCTATCCGATTAGCTATTAGCCGTTATGTTTTAGCTTAACAGTCCGTTTTTATACATAATTTTACCTAATAGCTAACGGCTGACAGCTAATGGCTGGCATCCGTCTATGTTATTTTTTCACCCTTTGCCAAAAGGACACAGTGGATAATTACACGTCTTGCAGCTAAAACATAGTCCACCATGGCCCAGGGCCGCAATTTTTTCCCGGTCTATGCGTTCACCTGCCAATATCCTGGGAAGCACCAGATCCAATACTGTGGTGCGGAAATACATGGCACAGGCCGGAATCCCAAGGACAGGCACATCCCCGATATAACTCACCAGAAACATGGCCCCTGGTAAAACCGGACTACCATACACTATATTCGTTGCACCGGCTTCCCTGATTGCCACACGGGTCACGTCATCCGGGTCAACTGACATTCCTCCTGTACATAGTATCAACTCGGCCCCCAGCCCAAGGGCTTTTTTTATCTCTTCCAGGATTATCCCCACATCATCAGGGACCAAAGAAACCGATAGCACATCAACGCCGTAGTCCTTAAGTTTTTCCTTCATTATTGGGCCGAAGGCGTCCTTTATGCGACCCTCAAATACCTCTTGACCCGTAACTAAAACGGCACCTCTTCGAATTTTCCAGGGCAGGACTCTGATGAGCCCGCCAGCATTTGAGGCGATGGACACCGCCTCATCCACTACCGGCTTAGGCACCACAAACGGTATTGCCCTGCCTGCGGCCACAAGATCGCCCTTTTTGACCACTGTGTTATCATGGCAAGTGGCCAGCATTACCTCCCCAAGAAGATTAAAGGCCAACAAGTTCCGGCAGTCTACCTGTAACAGACCTTTTGCCTCTGCGCGAAAACCTACTTTGCCTTCAGATGGCTGGTTGTCATATTCAATGCCAGGACCGGCTATAGCCTGTGCCATGGTAAGCGCTGCTTCATCTTCATGTAGTTCATTCCCTGAGAGCTCCAACACGTAGATGTGATTTTTCCCCATGCGCTGCAAATGGGATATGTCGCTATCCTTAATCACATAACCTTTTTTGAAGGCAGGACCTTTTTTTCCCCCAGGGATTATCTCAGTCATATCATGGGGGAGGACCATCCCCACTGCATTGGTTACAGAAACTATCTTTAAGCCCATTCGAATACCTTCGGTCCTCTTACAAAACCTTATAGTAAGCACCGTGTGCGCAGGCTCGACATAACACCTTGCCGTCGTCCTTCTCCACTTCCCTGCAGTCCTGCACATAGTCACCACAGGACTCACACTGCACCCTTCTGATTGGTCTTCCTGGCAGGTCAGAGGCAGGCACTTCCACTCTGACTTCCTGTACCTTGAAGAGCTCATCATCACTCATCAGCTTATAGGCCTTCAATTGACACCTGTACTTGTCCTCTATTTCCGGGCAATACTTCCGTGAAAGCTCTCTTGACTCTTCTTTGGCGACTATCCTGAAAGCCTTACCTGTCTTCAAGTGCACAAAGGTCGCTGCCATTATCCCATAGTCCACCCATCTCAAAGAGCGTTTTCCAAGGGAACATCCGGTAACAGATTGTATGGCATCAGTGGCACACCGGTCAATTTCCACATAGACCATAAAAGACTTGCGGTCCTCACCCTTTGGATCATCTATGCCCAGCAGACGTAATCCCAGTATGGCAAGCCGCACCCCAAGGACCTGACCGGCACACAGATGCCCATGAATCCGGACAGATTCTTCCAGGAGTTTCTCAAATGGCCTTTCAAAAATCTTGGTTGTCGATTCCATCTTCATGTCCTGTTTCGGGGTACATTATACTATTAAATCACGAAGGACAAATAATTCTGATAAGGCGGGATTGAAAGAGCCACTAAGCAAAAGCATAGGGATCAATTTTGGGAAAGATGGGGTTTTCCATCTCAAGCCTTTGTAATCTGCATGCCGTGAGATCAGGCCTGTCACCACCATTCCTGTAAAGATTTGCCAGTATCCAGAACCGTTCCAGATCTTCGAAAAAGAATTCCTTCATGCGGTCTACAAAATGACCGTTAGAAATTACAAAAGGAATATCGCTGTTCATGGACTGGAGCACTTCTCTTGCTGCCTGGCTGACTATCCGTTTTGCAAGTTGGTCGTCTTGTCTGTTGGCTTTGAGATCAGAGGCCATGGCTCCTAGCTCTCTGATAGCCTCGTGGGAGTGTTTGTACATCCATGATACAGAGCCGTATATCCACCTGTCAAAAGTCCCCTTGTCGCCCCAGGATGAGGGAGTGATGAATACTTCCTGATTTCTGGGATAACGGGCCAGGTAAGCACTGGGTGTAATCAACTCCGTCTCACTCTGATTGTAGTAGAGCTTTTTTAGCAAATAATAGAGAAAGTCCGTACCCTCGTACCAGTGATGGCCAAATAGCTCTGCGTCGTACATGGCCACTACCAAAGGTTTTTTCCAGAACCAGTTTTTTATGTATTGGAAGCGGAAATTTCTTGACTCCATGAAGTGCTGGGCGTGCTTGGCTGCCTTCTCAAGGGCCCATGCCCTGACATAGGGCTCTTTGTAGTCGCTTTTTCGGCTGGTAATTCGATTGTACTTCAAGGGGCCGCCTCTGATATGAAACTCCAGATAGTCGGGATCGCCGGGATAACCTTCCTCACCGCTCCACACCTGTCTTCCTGTCTCAGGATCTCTGGCAAAGGCAGCGACATTGCTCCCTTTGAGATATACCGGTGCGTGGGTGCCAAAAGTAGCAGGGGAGTCTGCATGCAAGACTGCATGGGTTTCAGTAAAAAAGTAATGAAGGCCGGCCTTTTCCAGGAAATCTTCTATACCCGGCACATAAGCACATTCAGGCAACCATATGCCCATTGGATCCCTGCCAAAAACGTCTCTGTAATCAAGGACTGCGGTCTGAATCTGTCCTCTGACAGATTCAGGAAATGCTGTAAAGAAGGGTAGAAAGGCATGGTTAGCTCCACAGGTGGAGATCTCTATGTAGCCCTCGTCCTGTAACTTTTTTAACGCCTTTGTAAGGTCCCCTTTGTATCTCATAAAGCAGTCTCTTACTTCCAGAAAACGGTTGAGATGCATCCAGGCGGTCTCATGATAACCATAGGCCTCTCGCCCAGTCCGGTCCACTTCCGCCCTGGCAAGGCTTATGTGGGCCTCCATGTATTTCAGAAATTCTTCCTGGAGCAGGGGACATCTCATCATATTTGTAAGGGTCGGCGAGATATCCATTGAAATGCGGAAATCCACCCCTTCTGACTTCAAACGTTCAAAGGTCAAAATAAGAGGAACGTATGTCTCTCGAATCGCCTCGTGAAACCACTCTTCAGGAAAGCCCATGGGCTGCCATATGCCTGACGTGCCATATACTACTCTCCGCCTGAAGTATGGCAGATGTGCGTGCAAATGGAGAAGCTCAAGTCCTATTGAGTGCTTAGCTGACCCCATGACAGACTTGAGTTCACGTTGGGTGGGATGTCCAATTTTCAAGTCAATTTCTTTGTATGATACCGGATTACCACCCGGGGATACCCTGTTTGTCTGTACCGAATTTGATGCATCAGTGAGAGACTCAATCTTCCCCTGATCTGAGATGGCAACAAGTTGTACCCTGTAAATTCTGTCCGGCGCGGCTTGAAGGTACCAGTTGTCTGAAAAATCCAGATGTACTTCTACGTCCATGTGATGATGCAGGCCTCCTGCCCAATCATGAAATACCCTGATATACGTGCGTACTTTTCCGTGGTCGCCCCCTGAAAGGGCATCAAGACGTTTTGCCAGCCTTTCCCTGTCAAGGTGCCAGTAAGTAAAAATTCGCCCTTCATCAATGGGCAATAAAACGATTTGATCCGGCTTTGCAGGAACGCCGGCTATATTGGATATAATAACAGCAGGGCTCAGATCCTTCTCGCCCTTTTTTTTTGGTCTTATTATCAGGGCAGCCTGATAGGCGTTTCCATCCTGGATATCTGTGAACAGCCAGTTTGTGCTTTGGAATATAGGATGGGGTTCGAATTGGTTGAGCTGTATGCAGATATCTATGTCTTTCCAGTCCAGCCCCTTAGGAGCCAGCAAATCTTTTTCTACCCTCTTCCAGCATTTATCAGGTATGTTCCACCACGCCCTAAGCTGTATAGTGTCTCCTTCCCAGATCTCCCGTTTTAGTTCCATGAATGGGAAAGAAGGATTTATCTCAAAATCCAGAAAAGCCAATTCCCGGACGACCTCCGGCAGTTTGAAAACGAGCCTGAATAAGGTCTTAAGAATTGGGTGATTTGGTGATTTGGTGATTTGGTGATTGGTTAGATAAGTTTTTTCTATGTACGTTTTAGGTGCTATTATCAGAGAGACCTCTTTTAAGGCCCCAAGGACTATGGCGTGATTGGAGAGGCCTGTATGGAGCCATTCCTGTTCTTTAAGGCCTGTAGACGGCTCCGGCCATCTAATTACGTGCAGAAAAATATCTATATCCTTTTTCCAATCGAGCCCTGATGATATCTCTACCTCTCGCTGTACATGTTCCCAGTCAATATCCATCCATTTCAGGTGATGACGCCTCTCGTTTTCCGAGATCATGACTACCTTGGGCGTGTAATGAAAAGATGTGGAAAGGTGCAACTGATAGTGCTTTTTCTTAATAAGTCTGAGTTGGATAGGGCCATCAGCGTCCAGATGAAACTCAGTGGAGAGGAGGTGTGAGACCTTCTTTTCCAGAATTGGTAATTCTTTTGTCTTCTTTCTGACCTCTATGAACAGGTCTTCTTCGGCTGTATTCACCTGTTTTGAAAGTTCCTCATTCCATATTGCCCGAATGAGGTTTCCTGCAACTTCCACCGTCATATTCGATGTTGAAAAGGTCTTGCAGAATATCTTGGAGGTAAAAAGAGGTTCTAATTGTAAAGCAGCCATGGCAGCTCCTTTTGAATATAGTAATGATTTCGCTGAAAAATCCAATCTGCGGCGTTGCTTCAATTTTTCAGCCCATGCGACGTACGATAAATACGTCTCCTGCCTGGAAAATTTCACGCCTTGCATCTCGGGCTTTTTGAGCGGAATCATGTTTCAGACTTTTTACAGTGTAATCAGTAATCGTTCAGAGGTTCAGAGTCTACCCCAAAAAGGTCTCCATGGCCCTGAATCCGGAGGCGGAGTTGAAAAGCTAAGTCCTTCCTTTCGAACAGGATGTAATAACTCTAATTTATAGGCATGAAGACCAATAGAGGCATCAGGCAATGGGGCTTCGGCACCGTATTTGATGTCACCAAGCAGGGGACATCCCATAGCAGCACACTGAACCCTCAGTTGATGCGGACGTCCGGTTTCCGGTTTGAGTTCAAGTAAATAGATACCCTTCTTGGCCTCAAGCAACGCCCAGGAAGTCCGAGCAAATTTTCCTCCGGTTTCTATAGAGCCGGGAGATATTACCCTTACTATGTTTTTTGCATTGTTTTTTTTGATTATGTGCTCAAGCACCCCGTACTCAGATGGGGGTTTTCTTTCAGTCAAAGCCAGGTAAGTCTTGGACATCCTATGTGTCCGGAGCTGGTCGGAAAGCCTGGAAGCGGCCTTTGATGTGACGGCAAAGCAGACTATCCCCGAGACAGGACGGTCAAGTCTATGAACCGTTCCGAGAAAGACATTGCCGGGCTTGCTCCTGGTCTTTTTCAGATACATCTTGCCCCAGTCCAGCAGTGACATGTCTTTACTGGAATCAGGGACGGTCGGAACACATGCAGGTTTTGAAAGTGCCAGGAGGTGGTTGTCCTCGTACAAGACCGCTACATGCCCTAATTGGATTTGTGATTGTCGATTGTTACACAACCTTTTTGCCTTTGTCCTAACCGTTCACGGGGTTACAACGCCCGTTTTACCGCACCGGTAAGCGTTTACAGGGTGCTGCAGATGCGAGGCGGAGGGTACGCAGACGTACTTCCTGTACTTCAAGTGCCCGACAACAAAGCAAATGCGGTGCCCTGTAAACGCTTACAGTTAGACCTGTTTCTTGACAAGTAACAAAGTAAAGTAAGAGGGCCTATCCCCGTCCCATGTCTCTATATCGCGGCTGATGCTCTCTCCAGGCAGGCCACATTTCCTGACTGCGACTGACTTGTCAAGCATATCCTCTTCGCGGATTACCTCTAATATTTCCCTGAAATGACGGTAAACTTTTAAGACCACCAGATTATCAGCAACTCCCAGCATCTGCTTGAGTTCCTGCCCTCCCCCTGCCCCGGAGACAATTGCCAGGGACTCTTCACCCTGAGCAAGAGGCACACCTGTCCTGGCTGCGGCTGCCTGGTATGAAGTTATGCCGGGTATAATTTCAGCCTCAATGCCGGGCTCAAGATATTCAATATGTCTTATAAGATAGGTAAAGGTTGAGTAAGTGGACGGGTCGCCTAATGTTATAAAGGCGGCGTCAGCCGGACGCCTCAGCACATCAAGTACCTTCCTTGCATTTTCTGTCCATACATTTTCAAGTAGCTGTTTATCCCTGACCATCGGGAAATGTAAAGGGATGAGTTCTGCCCCTGGATTAAGATGAGGTCTGGCTATCTGTACTGCAAGGCTATCTTGTTGTTTGCTGGAGGTGGCTGCAAACACTGTTTTCATATCTTTCAGTCTTTGCACGGCCTTAATAGTCAAAAGTTCTGAATCCCCGGGCCCTACTCCAATTGCGCACAATTTTCCCAAGGCTTGTTTTTTTTTCTCGCTCGCGGGAATAGACATTGAGCCCATTAGCTGCCTTCTTCCTGCCCGCTGTGCAGGAAAGCTGCAAGTTGCGGATTCAAAATTTTTTTACTCATTGCTGCATGAGGACCGGAACAAGTGATGAGATCATTTGGATAGTCAATCAGCCTCCAGATCAATAATAAGGGAAAAGACAAAACGACCATCAATCGGCATGTCTGCCGGCAAATCCCTCCATTCTTCGTAAAGTGTCATTAAAGACTCATTCACCATTGAATCAAGCCTTTCGCGCGTAAAACCTGCCTGCTCGACAACAGGTTGCAGGGCCTCTACGCAATGTTTGACTGTCTCTAATAGTGGTCCAGGCCCTGGAGAATTCTTTTCTTCACTGAATGAAGGAGTTGGGCTATCCGGGAACCACGTGTTTCTCAAGTAGTTGAGTTTCCCTGCGGGTACAGGATAAAATTTTAACTCTCCACCTAATGTCTTTTGGGCAAGGGCGGTCAAAAGGGCTTGAGGTAAAATAAGCTCATTCGGATGGCCTAAGTTGGTTGAGGTCCAGGGAATCTCCACAGCCCAATTTCCATGTTGAGGTAAGATGCAAGCCATAAGGCGTGTCCACTCATCTGCGGTGGTTATAAGATTTTCCATTGCGGCAAGATCTGCCGTATTACAAAATGGGCGGTACTTGCTGAGGGCAGGGTCCCATAACATGGGACACTTAAATAATAGTCCCTTTAAGGCGTCTGCCCATGCTTCAGGCAAATGTAAGAAATCCTTGGATATCCGGCCGGAGTCCACCAGGTTGCGGGCCTTTGCAGCCAATCTCCTGGTCATGGTATTGGCAAGTCTTATTATATCTTCTAATACACCGGATTTCAGGATGTCATTTGGGGACCTATGTTCTGTCTTCGCCGCAGCTTCCAAGCCTAGATTAAGCAAGGCTGCCACCTTAAAAAGTGAATTGCGTAATGCATCAGGGTCATCGAGGTCAACATCATCTACCATAAGGACCTTGTTTGCAGCGCCTGCCCATTCCCGGACAATTCGCTCCATTAATCTTGTGCCTGACAGTTCTTCTATAGCAGTTCGAAGGACCGGATAGTCTCCCATGTATAGAGTGGGCACAAAGGCCGGCAGCAGAATATCAGGTCCTGTTTCTCTTTCAAAATAGGCAATTTCAACTTTTCTAATATGATTACCAGGCAGAGGGGCGTAAATATCAAGGGCGTCATAATAGTCAGGAAGGCCCCAATCTCCTATTCTTGAACGCCGGAGACGAAAGGATTTTTCCATATTTTTAGCCTCATTCTCCCAGAGAATGGTCTCCAATACATCCCTGTAGAGACCAGGCGATACCTCCAGCATCTTCATGAGAAAACGTCCCCAGATTGGCTGCAACGCCTCCTTTTTGAAAAACACGAAATACACATTATCCAAAGTAAAACTAGGGAGTACGTCCTTGGCTTCCTGTATATCCATGTCATCAGGCCTTTTGTAGATCCGGATAAATGGCCTCAAAATGGCAGGAAGAAGTGTCTCATCTTTTTTCATCAGCCAATGTAACCAGGATGCCATCGCCTCTTCGCCGATTTCAAAAAGGAGTAATATCCATGTTGCTATTTTCTCAGGCCTGAGTTCAGCCTTATGCCACCAGTCCAGATCGAACATGAACTGTAACTGTTCCGCATTTGCTAAATTCAAAATGTGAACAGCATCCTGAGGCCCAATTGCCTTGACAGTCCAGAATAATTCCTCAACCGGCAATCCTTGCACAAGGGCCATGCTATCCTGAGAAAGTAGTATTATTTTCTGACGCCTCTCCCATGGAGTCATTAAGACCACAGATGCCTGCTCAGCAAGAGACAGCTCATTCATAAGTATCTCTGTCTCAGCCTCGGGCAAGGTTAAAAGTGAATCGGGTTTAAGAATACTCAAGTCTTCGTTCCTTTTTTACCGATAGAATAGTAGTATAAGTTCAATGAACAATAATCATATTGGACAAGTCCCACAAGCAGGACTGAATTTTAATATTGATAATTGAGGAATTGAAGGTACTTATTGATTTTTATTCCTAAATTTCTCAACCCCTATTTTTTTATTTAAGGAAAAAAATCATGGAAAATATTCAGTTTCCAGAAAATTTTTTATATAGCTGCTTCCAAAACAGCAAGATCGGATATCTTACAAAGGGCATTATTCATAACTTAAAAGGTCCTATACAGATCCTCTCCATGCATATTGAAATGTTAAAAATGGATATTGCAAAAGATCTGGAGGCCATTGAGTCTACCCTTGTCCCCAGCCTGCCTGATACTGCCGCCAACCAGTTGAAGGAGCTTGCGGACAATATGCAGAAGAGAACAGAACGATTTTTGCGGATGGAAGAGACGCTGGCTCGTGCGGAAAATATGGTCAACGTAATTACCAATAGAAGCCAAGAGGGGGAAGACGGGCGGAGGCCTCTAATTCTGAGCCAGGTACTTGAAGAAGAAGTGGATTTCTGGAATGCAGACCTGTTTTTCAAGCATCAGGTGAAAAAACAGTTGGCTTTATCGGCTACCCAGACCCTGATCGTAATTAATGAAGGTTACCTTCGTGACTTGATTGGCGGATTGTTAGATGCTTGCATAAAACAAATGCTAGAAACCGAAGAACGTGATCTAAAAATAACATTGCGCCAAAAAGATAAGGCTACCTGGTCTTTAGAATTTGAGCATACAGGAAATGCTTTCCCAGCCGACTGGGATCAAGATATCAGCAGATACTCGCAGGAATCAAACGAGCACACACAGAAGACCTCTAACTATCTTTTTCTTATCCTGGCTCTCAATCTAGCAAAGGTCAGGGCAGAGCAAATTGGAGGGACGCTGAAAATAGAACCACGGAAGGCTTCTTGTCTTATACCAAATGAAAAACAAAGGCTTCTATGAAATCATTGGTACGCCCGGCAGGATTCGAACCTGCGGCCTACGGATTCGAAGTCCGGCGCTCTATCCAACTGAGCTACGGGCGCCAAGATGAAAAACATTTTAAGGATAATATAACCGTTCACGAAGTAATAACAAGAAGTCTTTTCTAAATGTCGGTTCCGAGCTTTAACACGGAAACAGCGGCAAGATAGCAGTAGAAATTAAAAAGGTTAACCCGATTTGAGTTAACCTTTTATTTTTATTGGTGCCGAGAGACGGAATCGAACCATCGACACGTGGATTTTCAGTCCACTGCTCTACCGACTGAGCTATCTCGGCTGAATTTCTCAAGCATTATGATGAACCTATTTAGCTTTGTCAACCTCGGCACCAACTTTGGGCTATGTTAATTTGACTTTTGCGGTATGTTAATTTCATATAAGGGCCTGAAAAAAAATAACATTAAAGCCACTTGCAAAATTTCTGTTTCCTGCCCGCCGGAGATTTCCGGATGGGCAAGATACTGGCAACCCTGAATAGAACCCGGGGAAACATGAAGCCTTTACTGCGCCGCATTGTAATTGTACTTATCATTTTTGTTGTCGCGGCATTGATCCTTTTCTATGTCATGAGGGACAAGCCGGTTTCAGTTGTCGTCCAGATCGTGGATAGCGGGCGCGTCGAGGCGACTGTGGCCAATACGCGCTCCGGCACTGTCAAGGCCTGCCGGCGGGCTTGGCTTGCACCGGCCATTGGAGGACAGATCCATAAACTTTTGGTACACGAGGGTGATCGCGTTGAATCAGGCCAGGTACTACTGGTGCTCCTGAATAAGGATCTGGAGGCCGAGGTGAAGCTGGCGGAGAGCGAAGGCACAACAAGCCGGGCAAAAGCAGAGGAGGCCTGTTTTCTGGCTGAAGTGGCGCAACGCGATGCTGACCGGCTGGTGAGGCTCCGCAAAAAGGATCTGGTCTCAGAGGCGGACTTCGACAAAGCCGTCACCAATGCCAAGGCTCGGCGGGCGAGCTGTGAAGCTGCCCATGCGAGAGTTAAGATGAGTGCCGCTCGCATTAAATTCGCCCGCGCAATTCTGGACCATACTATCCTTAGAGCACCGTTCGCAGGGACTGTTGCAGAGGTGAACGGCGAACTAGGCGAGTTTGTCACACCCTCGCCCACAGGTGTGGCTACGCTGCCTGTTGTGGATCTTATTGATACAAGCTGCCTTTATGTCTCCGCCCCTATAGACGAAGTGGATGCTACGGCCATCAGGATCGGAATGGAGGCGCGCATCACTTTGGACGCATTCCCAAAAACGAATTTCAAGGGCCTGGTCAGGCGCATCGCACCTTATGTGCTGGAGGTGGAAAAGCAGGCCCGGACCGTTGAGGTAGAGACGGTCTTTGCCGCCCTGCCGGGCAATGAAAATCTGCTTCCGGGCTACAGCGCCGATGTGGAGATTGTCCTTGATGTGCGGGATGATGTGCTTCGAATACCGACCGAGGCCATTCTGGAAGGCAACAGGGTGCTTGTCTGCCGGGTCGACGGGCTTATAGAGGAACGTATAATCGAACCGGGGCTTTCCAATTGGCAGTTCACCGAGGTGGTGTCGGGTCTTGAGCCTGGAGAGCTTATCGTAACTTCAGTCGATCGGGAAGGCGTGAAGCCGGGTGTCCGCGCCGAACCGGAATCCATACCCAAGGGAAGAGCCGTTCAATGATCATAAATTTTTATAGAACGAAATGAGCCCCAATGCCCCTGACTTTTTACTTTGAAAGATGAACGTCGAACATCGAACATCGAACGTCCAACGTCGAATGAAAAACAAATATCCAATACCGAACATTCAACGGCTATTTCTGTATGCTAGCCATTTAGGTGGAAGGCTGAAGTATACTGATATACCGCCTCCTGCAATAATTAGCAGCCTTTCTTCCAGGTCATAAGTCTTTTTCCCCATTCAACATTCGATGTTGGACGTTCGATGTTCGATGTTCATCTTTTAGTACTTCATCCGGCACAAAAATAACTTAACTCTTATGTACCTTTTCCCTTTTGGTAGGTTGAATTCAGTTAACCTCCCGTGTCTTAGAAAACTCTATCTCCGGCCACTTTTCCATGCAGTAGTTGAGCTGCCATTCATTGGTTGTCAGAAAGGAAAGGCAGCCTTCGGCATCTCTTGCCAGGTTGGCCATATTTTTTTTCTCAAATTCGGCCATTTTTTTGCGATCATCACATCCGACCCAGCGTGCCACATTAAAATTCACAGGTTCATATATGGCATCCACACCATATTCCGCCTTTAAACGGGCCGTGGTTACATCAAACTGGAGGACGCCAACCGCCCCCAGGATATAGTCTCTGCCTATAGCAGGCATAAAAACCTGAACAGCCCCCTCCTCTGCAAGCTGGATCAATCCTTTCTTAAGGTGTTTGGCCTTTAACGGATTCTTCAAGCGCACACGCCTGAAATGCTCAGGTGCAAAGTTGGGGATCCCCCTGAATTTCAAAGGTTCTTTTTCGGTAAATGTATCGCCGATTTTTATGGTTCCGTGGTTATAGATACCAATAATATCCCCTGGGAAAGCCTCCTCCACATTCTCCCTGTCCTGTGCCATAAATATGGTTGCATTGGCAAAGGTTACATTTTTTCCGATCCTGTGGTGAACGACTTTCATTCCTCTTGTAAATTTTCCTGAGCAGATCCTGACAAATGCAATCCTGTCCCGGTGGACAGGGTCCATATTGGCCTGTATTTTAAAAGCAAAGCCTGAAAACTCTTTTTCGTATGGCGAAACCTCACGGGAAACAGCCTGTCTCACACCTGGATGGGGGGCCAGTTCCACAAATGCATCCAGCATCTCTTTAACACCAAAATTATTAATGGCGCTTCCGAAAAAGACCGGCGTCTGGCTTCCTTTTATAAAATGTCGACGCTCAAAAGGATTGACGGCGCCTTCAATCAGCGCGATGTCTTCCCGCAGTTCAATGGCCTGTTCTTTTAAAAGTTTATCCAGAGCAGGATCAGACAGATCATTAATAACGATCCCCTTCTGCCCAAGGGTTTCTCTGCCTGGTTCAAAAATATGCAATTGTTTGTGAAAGAGATTATATACACCTTTAAAGCGCTTGCCCATACCGATAGGCCAGGAAAGCGGCGTACATTCGATCTGCAGTTTATCCTCAATATCATCAAGAATATCAAGAGGCGCCATGCCTTCACGATCAAGCTTGTTTATGAATGTAATGATCGGGGTGTTGCGCATCCTACAGACCTCCATGAGTTTTTTGGTCTGAGGTTCCACCCCCTTTACGCTGTCAATTACCATCAGGGCGCTGTCGACGGCAGTCAACACCCTGTATGTATCTTCCGAAAAGTCCTGGTGGCCGGGTGTGTCGAGCAGATTAATCTCAAAATCTCCGTAGTTAAATTTCATTACAGAAGTTGTAACTGAAATACCTCTTTCCTTCTCAATCGACATCCAGTCACTGGTGGCATGCCTGGTAGCTTTCTTTGCCTTAACAGCCCCAGCCTGCTGGATCGCCCCGCCAAAGAGGAGAAGTTTTTCCGTCAGCGTGGTTTTGCCTGCATCAGGATGACTGATAATTCCAAATGTTCGTCTCCGGTTGATCTCTTTTTGATTAAAACTATCCATAAAGTTTTCTTTGTTTACCCCTTTATATCCTGTATTCTAATTTTTCCTCGTTCCCAGGTTCTGCCTGGGAATGCATGCCTTAAGGCTCTGTTTTCTTTTAGATCAGCGGTTTTACTGCCACCAATCCTTTTAGCCCAACATAGTCACGGCCGGTGGAATATCTCCGATGCTCAGGTTTGTCAACATATCCTCGTTTAACAGGATTATAGTGGATATACTCTAAATATTCAGGTGAATAGACTGAAGGTAGAAGGCCAATAGGGACAAATCATGTGTGATCATACAAAACTGCGGCTATTTGAGTTGGCTGACGAGATTGCAGTATTAGTTTAGAGGATTCATCCCTGCTCGATCGTTGCGAGATAGTTGAGATACCTCAGTCTTCAGCCTGAATAGTTACAACTTTAATTACTCCAGCAGAAATTCCGGTCCATTAGCTTTCAGGTAATCGACAATACCACTGTTTCTTTTATTGCCTGTTTTCCGGTATCAGGTGTTTTCTGATGGCTTCAACGAAACCTTCCGCCCGTTTCAAGGCTGTTTCGGCCTCCTCTAACGTGACTGTTTCAATGACCTGATAGTCGGATACCTGTCGAAGGTTGAAAATATCATGGAGATCTTTGGAAAGCTCTTTTGGGAACAAATCTTTCAAGACATATTCAGTATCAAAAAGACTGATCGCTCCGCTATGCTTGCGCGGAACCTTCCCGATCTTCTGCAATAGAGCGAGTACGGCATAAAACATAGCATAGTAAGATCGGTTAATGATGCTCCGAGGGCTGCGACCTCCGTCCAGAAGAGCTTTTGCGTCCTCAAGCGACTCTTCTGCCTGCTTTATCCGATACTGGATAAGAATAAGAATTTCGTCATCTTTCATACAGCTACTCCCTCCTCCTTAACCGCTTGTGCGAGCAGGGAATATCGTTCAGGACCATTTTCCCAGCTCTGGCGGGAAACAACTATGGGAGAGACAACAAGACCATGATTAAAGCCCGCTTCCCAGGCGCAGTCGTTTACATGTTTCCTCGCATCAGTAGAATTAGGTCCGTTCAGGACTACCAGTAGATCCATATCGGAATCGGGATCGGCGTCTCCTCGTGCGCGCGAGCCGAATACTATTATTCTGTGCAGCGGTACACGTTTTGACAGCAGAAGTTTGAAACTATTTGCAATTTTTTCCTCAAGTTCTTTCATGACCTCTTTTTACCTCGTTGCAGTTTGGCGAGCATAACCTCATGAGCCTTTAAGGTACTTTTGGACTATTTCTTGACTCATTCGAGTTCCTGAATGATAGCCCCAAATATCCATTAGGCCCTGCGTGTTAACGACGCATGATCTGTTTATTATCTGCGCTCTTTATTGCCCATTGATCGACTCCATAATTTGCTTAAAACTCTCGACACCTGCTTCAAGGTTTTCGATGATCTCTTCGGCCAACACATCGGGATCGGGGAGGTTGTCCAGGTCTGCCAGGCTTTCGTCTCTGATCCAGGAGATGTCCAGACTCGTTTTGTCACGGGCGACAATGTCTTCATAGGTAAATTTGCGCCATCTGCCGTCGGGATTGTCTTCTGACCAGGTTTCCTTTCGTTTGTGACGGTTTTCAGGCTTGTAGCAGGTTATGAAATCCTTCAGATTGCCATAGGTCATCTGGTTTTTCTTTTTCGTAAAATGGATATTGGTCCTGAAGTCATAAAACCAGACCTCTTTTGTCCAGGGGTATTTGCTGGCAGGTTTGTTTTCGAAAAAGATCACGTTCGCCTTGACCCCCTGGGCATAAAATATGCCGGTGGGCAGCCTCAGGATGGTGTGCAGATCGGTATTTTTAAGGAGTTTTCGTCGAACCGTTTCACCGGCCCCGCCTTCAAACAGCACATTGTCCGGAACCACCACGGCCGCCTGACCGCTGGTTTTGAGTATGGTGCGAACATGCTGGACAAAATTGAGCTGCTTGTTCGAGGTGGTGGCCCAGAAGTCCTGCCGGTTGTATCTCAGATCTTCTTTTTCCTGTTTCCCCTCGCCATTGGTGATCGTGATGCTGCTTTTTTTCCCGAACGGCGGATTGGTCAGGACATAGTCGTACCGGTCGCCGGTATCGGCAATCAGGGAATCGTTGGCGGAGATGGTGGATTCGCCGGTAATCTCCCCGATATTATGCAGAAACATGTTCATCAATGCCAGGCGGCGGGCATTGGCCACGATCTCATTGCCGAAAAAGGTTTGATTTTTTAAGAAGATTTTCTGGCCTTTGTCAGGGTTGTAATTCTTGATCAAAAAGTCATATGCCGCCAGGAAAAAACCGCCTGTGCCGCATGCTGGGTCGGCTATGGTTTTGTCAGGTTCTGGTCGGACGCACTCCACCATGGCCCTGATCAACGACCGTGGGGTAAAATACTGTCCGGCGCCGCTTTTGACGTCTTCGGCATTTTTTTCAAGCAGGCCCTCGTAGATATCCCCCTTGACGTCCGCTCCCATCATGACCCAGTTTTCCGCATCGATCATGTGAATGATCTTATAAAGCTTGGCCGGATCCTGAATCTGGTTCTGGGATTTGACAAAAATCTGGCCGATCATGCCTTTCTGTTGGCCCAGCGCCCTGAGCAGTTTGATATAATGGGATTCGAGTTCCGCCCCTTTTACGGTTTGCAGACTATCCCAATTGTATCCAGCCGGGATGCCGACCTCTTTTTTGTAAATCTTGCTGTATTCCTCGGCCATCTTGAGAAACAGCAGATAGGTGAGCTGCTCCAGATAATCGCCGTAACTGACGCCGTCATCCCGCAAGGTGTGGCAGAAACTCCAGACTTTTGAAATGATGCTTGCGGTGTTGTTCATTCCTTTTTTTTCTCTTTGGTTGAATAATATTTTTGTTTCGAGCTTGTGGGTTTATCCGGAATTGTTAGCTTCAAAAGACCTTGTTTCAATAAAGGATGGATAATTTTTGCTCGAAAATGTTCCCGATGCTTTAATCCCAGAAAGTCCATTATTTCAGATGTTGATTTTGGGGTCGTGCAAAATTCAAGAATTTCTTTGCTCTTCTCGGCCTGCTCGGTGACCTGCTCGGTAACTTGCTCGGTAACTTGCTCGGTAGCTTCCGGGGTGACTTGCGGGGTAAGCGGCACAATACACTTAAAAATGTCTTCCTCGATCAGTTCAGGAATTTTTCCCCCGGAATAATGCCGGCAGTATTTAAAAAGATTTCTTACTCCGGAACCAAGCTCATCCGCTCGTCCGATTTCCTTGAAGAAACGGGCAATCACCGGATTCTTGGGAAAGGGAGAAAAATTTGCGGGGTCGATCAAACCGTGCCCATGGGGCTTGTTGCTGTTTTCAGCAAATAACCGGTGGCTTTCAATAATAAACTTGGCCGGGTAAGGATTTAAAAATTCACGGTGGATCAGCATGTTTGAAGCCACTTCCCTGAATATATGGTCTCTTAAGCTGATCCGCTGGTCCTTTTCCAGGAAAAATTTGTCCGGCAAATGCTTGGCGACAAATGCCATCAGTCGGTCGTAACTTTCAATCAGGTTTGTCCGGATATCATCGCGATCGTCGTATCTGTCTATATTCTCACGCCGGAGCAATGCATCGGTTCGATGATGGGGCAGCACGGACAAAATGACCTGATCGTCTCCCAAGAGAAGGACTGCGGCCAGCGTAAACCCTTCCTCGCCACTTTGATAGTCCCTTTGAAAAAGCTGGGCGCTTTGAAGCAGTTCAATATCCGACATCCCCGCCCAGGGATGCCCGGGCCTTTGATTAGCTACCAGTGTTCTTGCTTTGGAAACAAGGTCTGCACGCAGGTCTTTAATGGAAACATAAGGATATATGAGGTTTTCCGAGTAGGTGGTCTGCTTTCGGATATAAAGCGCTGTTACCAGATTCGTGTTACTGGTGATATCAAAGTCTCCGTCTTCATTGCGGTCATAGATTTTACCATTGCAACGGTGAACCTGGGAGCTTTCCGGGACAAAGAGGCGGATGACGCATTTGCCGTCAAGGTCTACTTCTTCGGGCATCAGATAACACGTCGGATTCAGTTTCTGTGGATTATTCAGGGCGGTAACCAGCTCTTTTTTGACCTGCTCCACCGCTTCGGAGTCGACGCCTGTTATCTTTCCTTTGTCATTGACACCAAGTATTAAATACCCGCCGTTCCGGTTTAGAAACGCACAGATACTTTTAAAAACGTTTTTGTTCAGCTTGTTCCGGCATTCCTTGAACTCGACGGAGATGCCTTCTCCTTCTTGAATCAGTTTTTTTATTCCGGTTTTGTTCATTTTTTCTTCATCTTCTTCGATTGCGGTTTTTTCCGAATAGCGATGGACAGAGCCTTTTCCGCTTTGATTTTTTCCAGCAGTTTCTCCACCAAGTTTTCACCGGAAATCAGCTCCGGGTGCGCTTCCCGCCACTCCTTTGTCAGTTCCCCTTCAAATGCCTTCTTCAAAATGCTCTGCCGCAGGGCTTCGGCTTTTTTAAGGCTGTCTTCAATGATTTGTTCAAGTTTGTCGCAGACGGACAGGCGGGATTCGATTTCGGAGACGATGGCTTGTTGCTCGGGGAGGGAGCAGAGTGGAAAAACAAAATTTTCAATAGATGCAATACCTATATTGGCTTGTGTAGTTTGTACTGCATACTTTTCAATTTCTTTTTTAATGATCGGAGATAATGAATAGTAGTAAACAAATCTACCATCCATTAACGAGAGGATATTCTTGATAATTGCACATGAATAAGAAACTAAAAATTCTTTATTGAAATTTATTAATATATTACGGCCAATTGTTCCGTATCTGGGAAATATTATATCGCCTCTCTCCGGTTTTATTTTTAAGGATAATCTTTCAAAATCTTCCTTTGAAATTGTTTTGGCATTAGCGAAATCAATAGTTCCATTTTTTTTTAAGTTACCTGTAGATAGATACGGTAAGCCGCCAGTGAAGTCCTTAGGCATTTTATGGTCGATATCACCAATTTTATATGTGACATTACAGAATGTTGACCATCGCCAGGAAGTTGGTAATTCACCATAAATTTCAGTTTCTTCCGAAGTTAATTTTGAAAGGGTTTTTGGCCTAGAAATTCGCGTTGGTTTTTTCCCCTTTTCCCCATTCACTTTCCATTCTGTAACTGCTTGTTTCCAATTTACTATCTGCTTTTGGTAATGTTTTTCTCGCTCTGTATTGATCTGTTCCAGCAGCTTTTCCGCCGGTTTCGGTGGATTTCCCTCACGTCTCTGTTGAGTGCGCCACTCTTTGGTCAACTTGCCTTCAAAGGCGTATTTCAGCACGGCCTGGCGGTAAGTTTTCAGTTGTTCCAGGGCTTTTTTCAGGTTTTCGATGCCGTTGTCGAGTTTTGAAAAGAGTTCTTCGATTTTGGCGACGATTTGGTGTTGTTCGGGGAGGGGGGGGAGGGGGATTTTTGTTTTTTCTATATGTTGAAAATGTCTTGCATATCCCTTATCAGGGATCTTGTTTACTAAAACCTTTAAAAAGAATTGAAAAAGTTTTGGTTCGTAACAAGTTATTGGTTTTATTATTTTTA
Source organism: uncultured Thermodesulfobacteriaceae bacterium (assembly GCA_964646435.1). GTDB lineage: Bacteria > Desulfobacterota > Dissulfuribacteria > Dissulfuribacterales > UBA3076 > UBA3076. The sequence continues at coordinate 35,198 of CAZYEJ010000001.1, read as the reverse complement.
CTCCATCTGCACCGGGTGCGAAGTCAAAATTGATAAATTTAATTATTTTCGTATGATCACCAAAAACAATTACAGGTAATTCACAATCAATCTTTTTGGAAAAATCATTTGTATACCCACCAATATATTTACTTCCTTGATCTATTATTGGTAAAGAACCACTTTCTAAGTATTCTTTTTGTTTAACTTTTATTTTGTTCGTTGATATTTTTCGGATCACATCACTTAAATTCAATCCAATCCAAGATTTTGGTTTAATAAAATATTCAGTCATCCTACGCCGCCAAGGCCTCATTCATTTCATCAATAACCGGATTCATCTCATCACCGAACAACTGAAGCATCTTTCCAACGCCGCCCCTGCCGTCAAAGGGGGCATAATCCAGATCGTCCTTTTCAATATGCACGGAACTGATGATGTGTTCTTTGATCATGCGCAGCCATGCCATCTGTTCCTCGGTAAATTTCAGTGGTCCGGCCTGTTTGTCAAACACCCATTTCTGAAAATTGCGGTTGGCCGTCTGCTCAAAAGAGGTCAGGGTATCATCGATGCCCGTTATACGCCGGATCAGGGACACCAGCGCGGTGAGTTCGTTTTTAGGGGATTTGCCGTTGACCTTTTCCACCTGCTCGTATGCCTGCCAGACCCTCGCCGGTGCAAGGCGCGGTTTGTTCTGCTTTAAGGTGTCCAGCACCTCTTTAATCATGTCATAGGTGATATTTCTGCGGTTATAGGGCTGGTTGTAGAAAATGGAAAGGGCCGTGATCTCATCCTTGTTGGCTTCCATGAAAGTTTTGAAATCTTCTATGGTATCTTTGGCCTTTACCCGGGCCTGCTTGTCCCATCCGGCGTATTTTACCTCATCGAGATTGATGTCGTCGATAATCTGCTCATGGGATTTGCGGACGTTTTCGATAAATTCATTTAATTCACCGGTAAACGTGTCCCTGGCTCGGTTGATCAATTCTTTTTGGGCATCCTTTTTTTGATCTTCATCCGGCGACCTATCCGGCGGCAGGTTGAGCTTTTCTGTTGCAGTTTCAATGATTTTATCCGGATTATAGGCATCTAACAGTTCATGAACCAGTCTGTTAATGGTCTTTCCGCCGGACAATTGCTTGAATTTTTCCCGCTCATCATCCGTGATCTGCTTTTCCAACCGGGCTAGGCGGCCTGCCAGCGACGTATAGGTATCTTCATCGGTCTGCCCCATCAACACCGCCTGGAGGAGATCTTTTAAGGGAACCGATTTTTTCCGTTCAAGGGGCCGGCTGTCGGTTTTGACGGACCTGCTGACCCCCACGGCGTCAACGATAACAAACCCGGTCTTACTGGTATTGACAGAAGGGGTGACTTTTTTCAAATCATCATATCCCAGGGTGCGGGTTCCCCTGCCTTTCATCTGCTCAAAGTAATTTTTGGACTTAACATCCCGCATGAAGACCAGACATTCCAAGGGTTTGACATCCGTTCCGGTGGCGATCATGTCAACGGTGACAGCAATCCTGGGGTAATAATCATTGCGGAAAGACGCCAGCACGGATTTGGGGTCTTCATCCGCCTTGTAGGTAATTTTTTTGCAAAACGCGTTTTCCTCGGCAAATTCTTCGCGCGCGATATTGATAATATCGTCGGCGTGGCTGTCGGTCTTTGCAAAAATGAGTGTTTTAGGAACTTCATCGCGACCGGGAAACATTTCCGGCAACTTATCTCGAAAGGTTTTGATCACATTTCTGATCTGGCTGGGGTTGACCACATCCCGGTCAAGATCGTTTCCGTTGTAGGTCACTTCCTCATCGAGTTGCTCCCATCGTTTTTTGCGGGTTAGGCGGTCCCTTTTATCCACCCATTGTTCGGCAATCAGCTTGCTGCCGTCTTGGGTAATTTTTGTTTCAATCAGATAAGTGTCAAAACCGACATTTACCCCGTCGGCCACTGCTTCTTCATGCCGGTATTCGCTGACCACGTTTTCATTGAAAAAGCCGAATGTCCGCTTGTCAGGGGTTGCGGTCAACCCGATGTAAAAGGCGTCAAAATAATCCAGTACCTGCTTCCACAGGTTGTAGATTGAGCGGTGGCACTCATCGATCACGATGAAATCAAAAAATTCGGGCGGGACTTTTTCATTGTATTCAACTTCACGAGGCCGCCCCATTTCCACGTATTCATGGGGATTGATCTGTTCTGCTGTTTCATCGAGTTCTTCCCCCTTGAGGATGGAATACATCCGCTGGATGGTGCTGATGCACACCTGGCTGTCCGGCGGGACATATTTCGAGTTCAATCGCCGGACATTATAAAGTTCCGTAAATTTACGGTTGTCGTCACTCGGCGTATACCCCATGAACTCCTGTTCGGCCTGCTCCCCCAAATTTTTCGTATCGACCAGAAACAGTACGCGTTTGGCATCCGCAAATTTGAGCAGACGGTAAATAGAGGTGACGGCGGTGAAGGTTTTCCCGCTGCCGGTCGCCATCTGGATCAACGCACGGGGTCTGTTTTCCCTAAAAGATTTTTCAAGGTTGATAATCGCTCTGATCTGGCAATCCCGCAACCCTTCAACTGGTAAATCGGGGAACTGATGCAATCGTTGCCGCAGGCTGGTTTTTTGCCTTATCCTGTCTTTTAATGTTTTCGGATGGTGGAACGAAAAGACAGACCTTGCTCGGGGTTTGGGGTCCCGCAGATCCGTATACCGTGTTAATATGCCGGTACTTTCATAAACAAACGGGAGCGGTCGGCTATCGGCAAACCATTTTAGTTTGCTTTGGGCATAGTATTCCGCCTGCTGTTCGTGAACGGACAACCGGTGGCCTTCCTCTTCCTTTTTTGCTTCAATCACACCTATTGCTTCACGATCTACAAACAGGACATAGTCGGCAGGACCCACATCGGTCTGATATTCCCGAACAGCAACCCCCGGGCCGAGGCTCCAGTTGATTGCATTCTTGTCAACAACCGCCCAGCCGGACCGTTCAAGCATTCTGTCTATATTGTCTCTTGCTTTTTGTTCGGGTGTTTTGTTCATTTCAAGACCTATTCATATGCACCATAACGCTCAGGATCAGTTGTACAAAAAGCCGAACAAAATATTGCAAATTGGGGTAAAATCGCGCCGGCTTTTTGTGTCAGATGATTATAGAAAAAAATTCGTCGTATATTTTCATTTTATTGTCGAACACAGTGCTAATGTGTTTAGCCAGTCATTCCTTAATTTCTCTATGCCGGGGTATAGGTTGAGATATATTTGTTTTAGGATTCTGATACCAGTCATACCTTCTTCCATGCCGAATCAATAAACATCATCTCATTCCCAGGCTCTGCCTGGGAACGAGAAAAAGATGATTCAATAGGCTAAAAGACTCACTGGGTTCCGGTGGGACTTTAGCTTCTTTGAATATTTGGAAATAGCCGTATGTTAAGTAGTGTCTGAACGAAAACCCCAAATTTTGTTTTCTCAATATTGATCATATAAGCGCTCTTCATAGAACCTCTCTATCCTGGACCTAAAATCCATTCCATCTATCTAGGCAAAGAAACGAAAATTATCCCAACGCTCTTCGTCTTCCAAAAGAATGGGATATCCCTGCCTGGCAATCCCGGCCCTTAAAGGTATATTCTGGACATCAATTGAGACCACATCAAAGGGATATTCTGTCTCTTTTTCCAAAACCACTGCTCCCACTCACCTCAAGGTGTATGAATACTTTTGAATAAATATACACTATTCTTTCGATTGTCAAAAAGGATTGGTGATGTTTCAGATAGAGTAATCCGTGCCTGCCCCGTAGCTCCGTGAGATGGTACTGGGGTAATCTGCTTGTCCTGTGAAATGCGTAGCCTATTTCTCTGAGGCGAAATCTGTGGATTAAAGTATTTTATTTGGTAGGGCAGTATTGATTGGTGTAAGGTTGGTATAAAATTTAGGGTAAATTACATACCGTGAAATTCGATGATCGTAACCGTTCACATTCCTTGGCAGTTCGGAAGGGGTGGGATAATTACCAATGATCCGTCTTGAGCACGTCCACCGTATTTTCCAGGTCGGCGAGCAGAAGGTCCATGCCCTGAACGACCTTATGCTGCATATAGGCCGGGGAGAGTATCTTTCCATCATGGGGCCTTCCGGCTCAGGCAAGTCTACATTGCTGAACATCCTGGGGATCCTGGATCGGTCTACCTCCGGCCGCTACCTGCTGGATGGAACGGATGTCACCTCTTTGACTGATGATCAACAGGCCAGCACACGGCGGGAAAAGATCGGCTTTGTGTTCCAGTTTTTCCATCTTGTGCCGCGTCTTACAGCGGAGCAGAATATCGAACTGCCGCTGGTGCTGGCCGGCATGCCACCTGCTGAAAGGAAGGCCCGCACAGGACGCTTGCTGCAGGCAGTCGGTCTTGAGACGCGCGCCCATCACCGCCCGGAAGAGCTTTCCGGCGGACAGCGTCAGCGGGTAGCCATTGCGCGCGCTACCATTATGGAACCTGCTGTGCTGCTCGCCGACGAGCCTACAGGCAATCTTGATAGCGTTTCCGGCAATGAGGTCATTGATATCCTTGAGCATTTGAACCAAAAAGGCGTTATCCTGATTGTTGTGACACATGATCCGGAGATCGGGGGCCGTGCCCATCGCCAAATACACCTCGTGGACGGCCGGATCACCAGCGATACTTCAGGACAGGAAAAGCCATGAGGTCCGGCGATGTCTTACGCTTTTCAGTTGGGGCGTTGCAGGGAAACCGGGTGCGTACCATGCTCATGCTGTTGGCCATGTCCATCGGAGTGGCGGCAGTCGTGCTACTCACTGCCGTTGGAGAAGGTGCGCGACTCTTTGTGGTGAACGAATTCGCCTCGCTGGGAACCAATCTCCTGATAGTCTTGCCGGGACGCTCTGAGACCGCGGGTATTGGTCCTTCCTCATTCATGGGGGAGACGCCGCGCGACCTCACTATCCGGGATGCCATGGCACTGGCGCGCCACTTCGCAGTCCGGCGCATAGCGCCGATAAACATCGGCGAGGTACATGTCTCCTGGCGGCAGCGTGAACGTGAGGTGCCGGTGATCGGCTCCACATCGGAGCTGCTGGCGATCCGCCACTGGAAGATGGCTCAAGGTCGTTTCCTGCCGCCTGGCGATCCTGAATTGGCGGCCCCTCTCTGTGTAATCGGGTCCAAGGTCCGCAAGGAGCTGTTCGGGCCTCATCCGGCACTCGGGGAGATGATGAGCATCGGAGACCGGCGCTGCCGCGTCATAGGTGTCATGAGCTCAGAGGGACGGTCCATCGGCCTTGATGTAGAGGAGTTGGTGATTCTTCCCGTGGCTTCTGCACAAATGCTCTTTAACACCAACACCCTTTTTCGCATACTTGTGGAAGCGAAGAGCAGGGAGGCCATTCCCCGGGTTAAGACGCATATCCTGTCGACCATTCGAAAACGACATCAGGGTGAAGAGGACGTGACTGTGATCACTCAGGATGCAGTTCTGGCTACTTTTGACCGCATTTTCCGTGCCCTGACACTGACTGTTGCCGGCGTTGCGGGTATCAGTCTCGGCGTGGCCGGCATCCTTACCATGAATGTGATGCTCATTACCGTTTCGCAACGGACCGCGGAGATAGGCCTGCTAAAGGCCCTTGGTGCACACCGTCGCCAGATACTGGTGCTGATCCTTACCGAGGCTGGTGTGCTGTCTCTTGTCGGCGCCTTGCTGGGACTGGCAATAGGTGAAACCGGAAGCTGGGTCATTGGCCGAATCTATCCGGCCTTACCGGTCGGCGCACCCTGGTGGGCGGTCGTAGCGGCACTGGGCGTTGCCATTGCCACCGGTCTAACGTTCAGCGTCCTCCCTGCGCGCCGGGCGGCCTGTCTGGATCCTGTACAGGCACTGTCACATAGATGATAGGGCAAAGGGGCGGGGGCGGGGGGCAAGAAAAAGAGGAACATCGAACATCGAACGTCCAACATCGAATGTTGAATAAGAAAAGATGAAGAAACAGACTTATGACCTGGGAAAAAGGCTGCTAATTATTGCAGGAGGCGGGATATCAGTATACTTCAGCCTTCAACCTTCGACCTAAATAACCGTTGAATGTTCGGTATTGGATGTTTGTTTTTCATTCGACGTTGGACGTTCGATGTTCGATGTTGGATGTTCATCTTTCAAAACAACCACATGAGGTATTGCAAAAGCAGTCAACAATCATAAATCCAATAAGGTAACCCTGAACCTTTGAACCCTGAACCTCTGAACCCCTACTAAAAGGTCACAAGTGCTGATCAGAGATTTCATAAGACTCACGATCGGTTCCATCACGGCTCAACGGATGCGCAGCTTCCTGACGGGGCTTGGCATTGCGGTCGGGATTGCCGCGGTGGTACTTCTTACCTCTATCGGCGAGGGTCTGAACCGCTTTGTGGTCTCGGAATTTACCCAGTTCGGCACCAACTTGATCGGGATCAACCCTGGGCGAGTAACCACCATGGGTACTCCGCTCGGCATACTTGGGTCGGTGCGCCTTCTGACGCTCGGTGATGTCGAGGCACTGCGAAGGGTCCCCCATGTGAACGCCGTCATCCCTTGGATATGGGGAAACGCCGAGGTTGAGGGCGGAAGGAAGCGTCGCCGTACTACGATCTATGGTGTCGGGCCGGAGATGCCCGCTGTTCTTCGTATTAAAGTCAGTGCGGGGAGGTTCCTGCCTGCTGACGATCCGGACGCACCACGTGCTTTTGCCGTACTGGGCAGCAAGATGCGTAAAGAACTATTCAGCACGGCGAATCCTTTAGGGCAGCGCATCCGTATCGGCGGTGACCGCTTTCGCGTTATCGGAACCATGGAGTCCAAAGGCCAGATCCTGGGCTTTGACATGGATGACACCGTGTACATACCAACCGTCAGGGGCCTGGAGCTCTTCAACCGGGAAGGCCTGATGGAGATCGATGTCCTTTACTCCGAAGGTGCGTCCGTGGATGAGGTGGTGGCTGGAATTCGCCGGATGCTCATGGCTCGCCATGGGCAGGAGGATTTCACCATCACCACCCAGCAGCAGATGCTTGATGTGCTCGGCTCGGTGCTGGATGTCTTGACTATAGCAGTCGGCGCACTTGGCGGGATCTCACTGCTTGTGGGCTGCGTGGGGATACTCACTGTCATGACTATCGCAGTAAACGAAAGGACTGCTGAGATAGGTCTGCTACGGGCACTTGGGGCCACGCGCATACAGGTGCTGATCCTGTTTCTTGGCGAGGCTGTGGTGCTGGCCGCCATTGGTGGTCTGGCCGGAATGGCCCTTGGTGCCGGCGGTGCGCAGCTTATCCATTTCTTTGTACCGGCCCTGCCTGTGCACACTCCATGGTTCTATGTACTTCTGGCTGAGATGCTAGCCGCGGCCATAGGCCTGCTTGCAGGCGTGCTGCCCGCCTGGCGTGCTGCCCGTCTGGATCCGGTGGATGCACTGCGGGAAGAATAGTGGTGGAGGAAATTGAACCGCCAAGGCGCCAAGGACGCAAAGTTAAACACAAAGAAGATACTTATCCAGCCGGACCGTTACCGGCTGGATAAAAAGTATTTCTTAGCGTTCTTGGCGCCTTGGCGGTTTCTTTTACCACTATGAGGTATTCTAACGGTAAATGTTAAGTGGACTATTGGCGGTCCGTGAATTCCTGACTATTTTTCCGTCTTCGCAACCATTCCATCATGCCTTCGGCATAAAATGTTACAATCATTCCGATAAAGATGCATATGGCTGAAATCCAGAAGATGACAAGATGCATATCCCAGCGGCTAAGAAGAAAGAAATCCAGGCAGAAAAGGACAAGCCCCAGATGAACTAAAGAGGAGCCGAGGCGGTTCCAGTACCCTTCGCAAAGGAATTTCAGGCGCCGGCCCGACACCACCAGGATAAGGACCATGGCCTGGAGTGCGGCTGAGATAACAAGCATCCAGAACAGTGATTCACGCCACCCCCATACCAGAGCAGAACCCAGACCGGTAAGCCCCAACAGAATAATAAAGGTATAAAGCCAGCGAGGAGGGAATAGCCGCTTGGGTATACAGAGTCCAAGAGTCAGGAGAAGTGCCACCAGGAAGGGGGCGAGGAGACTGTTCATCTGTTCCTGAAAGGCCATTTTGATTGCCGGAGCTACACTCTGAAGTTCGGCCCACTTGAAGTAAAACATTCCTCCTATGCATAAAAGGGAGATAAGAAACAGAATCCCTACTGTGATCAGGATCAGAATTAAGTCGTAGTTAAATCTGCGCATTTCAGTGTACTGTATGCTCCCCTGGAAAGAAAAACGAGGCCGTAAATGTAAAGAGCATGGCACAGAAACAGAGGATACCAAGACCCCCTACAAAACCCCACATACCTTTGCGGGACAGGTATAGCCTGGCATGGAGATAAGTTGAAAAAACTATCCACATCATGAGGGAACTCGCGACCTTTGGGTCCCACCACCAGTTTGGTCCCCAGGCCTGAAGGGCCCACGGGTATCCGAGAAGCATGCCTAATGTCAGAAAAAGGTAGCTTGCCTTTGCGTGGGCATAGGCCATGGTCTCGCAGGCCGCCTCTCCGGTCCGTAGCATGGCAACGCAGCCGGCGAAAAAGACCGTAAGACCGGCATAGGCCATAAAGAGGAGAGGCGGATGTGTCCACATGTAGTGCGCATTGTAGTAAAAGATAAGTTTGGGGTAGAGCTGCATGAATAGACCAAAGCGCGATATAGGAGCCAGGGGTGAAAACCAGGGGCTGATCTCTTGAAAAAAGCGGGGAAGAGGTTGTTGAAAGGGATTACAGACCAGGCAAAGCACAGCCACCTGGATTACAAGGAGGACCTGGAGCAGGATACGGAAAATTGGCTGGCTCAGCCTGCGCCAGGCGAAGAGGGCCATTCCTGCATAGGCCAGGAACCAGAAAAGATACTTTTCATTTTCCAGCCAGAAGGGAAGGACATACTTGGGCGGTGCCGCCGGATCATACAGGGGAAGTGTATAGGAGGAACGGCTATTGGCTGCTGCCAGCCATCGATTGATTTCATGGGCCAGGTTTTCCGGAAGGCGCAGGACCACGTGCTGATATATTTCCCAATGAAACCAGATGACCAGGATCGATCCTGCTGCCAATAGAGCCAAAATGCCTAATATCAGGTAATATGCAACACGCTCAGTCAGTCCGCCGGACTGTTTTGCCTGCAAGGGGATGCAGACCGCCAAGGCCGCTGCAGCAATTAGAAGAAGATAGATCAGGAAGCTGCCTGCGGTCTGATAGAAATCTATGGCCGAACCAAGGTCTGGCATCAGATGGGCTCCATTCCTTTTAAATACTCAGGTAGAAGGTGGAAGGCTAAAGGTGGAAGGTAAAAGAAAACTGACAATTAATAATTGGCTTCAGCCTTCTACCTTTCACCTAAACACCCATTTGTTCCACAGATACACGGCAGCTATAGGGTAATATCCGGCGTTTTGCAAGTGGTTCGTGCGTGTTGCTAATTTTCCATAGATACAAAAGCAATTTGTGTCCGTGTAGTGTATACATCTCCGCACATTGACTTTTTTCTCTCCGTCTTCTATGGATACACGTTTATGGAACAGTATGTTGCGGCAGTTGGAGAGACTGTAAGTTTTTTTCAGAGAGAGCTGCCCTGGACCCCGGATGTATGCCTGGTGCTAGGCACGGGCCTGGGGGGTGTAGCCAGGGCAATGGATATGGTCTGGAAAGCCGACTATGGTGATATTCCCAATTTTCCGGTGTCCACTTCCCCTGACCACGCTGGGAAGCTCCTGGTGGGTAAGATCGGGAATGCCAAAGTAGCCCTGTTTCAGGGACGATTTCACTTCTATGAGGGTTACAGTACAAGGGAGCTTACATTCCCCATTCGGGTAATGGCTGGCCTGGGAGCAAAGGTACTGATCGGGTGTAACGCGGCAGGGGGCCTTAACCTGGATTTTTCCTCAGGGGACCTGATGCTGATTACTGATCACATAAACCTGATCCCGGACAACCCGCTGAGAGGGCCCAACATAGACAGATGGGGGCCGAGATTTCCTGACCTTTCAAAGGCTTACTCCATCACCCTCAGAGAAAAGATTATTCAAGTAGCTGAGAACCTGGATATGGTCTTGAGGGAGGGAATATTTGTGGCTGTTCCAGGCCCCAGTCTCGAGACCCCTGCAGAGACCAAGTTTCTCAGGATGATTGGAGCGGATGCCGTGGCCATGTCCCTGGTGCCGGAGGTAATTGTTGCTGTTCATGCAGGGATGGAGGTACTGGGGATCTCGGTTATTGCCAATGTAAATGATCCGAACAATTTCCAGCCTATCCTTATAGATGACGTTATAGCTCGGGCCCGGAAGGCGGAACACCGTCTGGAGCGTCTTCTGGTAGCTTTTTTAGTGAAGCGTTCACAGGGCATCGCATCTGCTTTGTTGTCGGGTACTTGAAGTACAGGGAGTACGTCTGCGTACCCGTACGCCTCGCATTTGCAACACCCTGTAAACGCTTACAGTTCGGTGGGTTATAAGGAGCACTTAAAGTGGAATCAGTAGATTTTTTGATATGTGGTGAAATTCTCATGTCTCACCCGAATGATTCCCCAATCCCTGGGGGAGCCGTTGCCATAAGAGATGATACTATAGTTGCAGCCGGTCCTTTGCCTGAACTTTCAAAAAGTTTTATTGCAAATAAAACCATTAACAGGCCATCAGGACTCATACTTCCAGGACTCATGAATTCCCATACCCATGCTGCCATGGTCCTTTTCAGGGGCCTTGCTGATGACCTCCCTCTTAAAACGTGGCTTGAGGACCACATTTTTCCTGCTGAGGCCAGGTTGACCTCAGAACTTGTAGCACTCGGGACTGAGCTCGCCTGTGCAGAAATGATACGGTGCGGAACCACTAGTTTTGTGGACATGTATATGTTCGAAGACAGTGTTGCCTCTGTGGCTGACAGGGTAGGGCTCAGGGCTTGGCTTGGAGAGGGGGTATTTGATTTTCCGTCACCATCGTTTTCCTCCGGAGAAGAGGCCCTTAAAGAGACGGAACGTTTGATGGACAAATGGAAGGGGCATCCGAGGATCACCATAACCGTTGATCCTCATACGCCCTATACCTGCAGACCTGAACTGCTCAAGCACTCACAGAAGTTGGCAGAGGCCAGGGACGCACTGATAGTAATCCATCTTGCCGAGACAGAATGGGAGAACGCGGAGATCCGAAGACTCTGCGGGGTTTCTCCGGCAGAGCATCTGGACAGGCTCGGCCTTCTTGGAGATCGATTGCTTGCCATCCACTGTGTGAGCTTGAGCAAAAATGACATATCGCTTTTGGCCCGGAGAGATGTCCGGGTAGTTCATTGTCCGGAGAGCAACCTCAAGCTGGCCTCCGGGATTGCCCCTGTGCCAGAGCTCCTTGAAGCCGGTGTGACAGTTGCCCTGGGGACGGACGGGGCTGCCAGCAACAATGACCTTGATCTTATGAGTGAGATGGATACTGCTGCAAAGCTACATAAGGGCGTTAGAAAAGATCCAACCCTAATATCCGCCCCTGAGGCCTTTTCCATGGCTACTACCTGGGCGGCAAAGGCCCTGCACAGAGAGGACCTTGGATGCCTGCGTGAAGGTTCCAAGGCAGACCTGATAGTGGTGGACATGAATCAGGTACACCTCCGGCCTTGCTATAATCCTATATCTCACCTTGTCTATGCGGCAAGGAGCGGAGACGTACAGGATGTTATGGTGGCAGGACGCATGCTCATGGAGGACAGGGTGCTTACTACTATTGACGAAGGAAGGCTGCTTGAACGTCTTTCAAGGGCCGTGGGGGAACTGGGACTGGGCTAAGGCAACAGGGCAAATGCCTTTTCCACTGCCTCTTTTGCCGATTTGACATAGTGAACGTCCGAGAGGTGCTTCCATGTCTTCAAGCCAACCACAGGCTTCCACATCTTGAGTGCAAGGGCTATTTCCGACAAGGTGCCATGAGAGCCTGATATGGCGATTAGTACGTCACAGCTCCTGACGAGTATGACGTTTCTGGCGTGTCCCATGCCGGTGACCACAGGGATCCGGATGTACGGATTGGCGTCAGTGGCCTTGACTCCGGGAAGAATACCAACAGTGATACCACCTGCTTCAACGGCCCCTTTGGCTGACGCCTCCATTACTCCAGCAAGGCCGCCGCAATAAAGGATGGCCTTGTGTTCAGCAACCCTGCGGCCGACTTCTTCTGCCAGCGCACTTATTTTCGGATCACACAGACCCGCTCCGATAATTCCAACTTTTGTCATTATGCCTTCCAACCATGATCCCCCACAAGTTTCACAAAGCGGACACCACCCATATCTTCCTGATGGATTTTACCGTTGGACTTGGTGATTTTTACAAGCACCTGCGAGTATTCATCTCCAACAGGAATGATCAAAATGCCTGGGTCATTAAGCTGATCGATAAATGGCTGAGGCACTGATGGTGAACCTGCAGTCACGATTATGGCGTCAAAAGGGGCCTCACTCTGCCACCCCCATGTGCCGTCGTCTAATTTGAGCATAATATTTGTGTATTTAAGTCTTTCCAGGATTTTTCTGGCCCCTGGGAGCAAAGCATGGATACGTTCCACGCTGTACACAACCCTGACAAGCTCAGCCAGAATAGCTGCCTGATAGCCTGAACCTGTTCCCACCTCCAGCACTTTTTCATCACCCTTCAGTCCTAACTGCTGGGTCATGAAGGCCACAATATAGGGTTGGGACATGGTCTGGTTACTCCCGATTGGAAGGGGAAAGTCACCATAGGCCTGGTCCCAGAGCGCCTCGTCTACAAAGAGATGCCGAGGTACTTTGCGCATTGCCTCCAGAACACGAGGATCTTTGATTCCCCTTCGTTCAATCTGATGGGCAACCATTCTGTCCCTGGATATTCTGAATTGATTATTGGGCTTAGCTTTGGATACCTTGAACATAGTAAACAGCCTTGACTACCTGTCCTGATTCCAGGACAATTTGCAGGCACTCTACCTCTTCTTTACCAAGATGACGTCCCAGAAAGGGTATGCGTTGCCAAAAGTGCCTATGCACATCATAATAATACCATTCTTCCTGACCGGCCTGATTTATTCTTGCTGCGTCTGGCAGGCCAAAAAACTCGGATATTTCGGTTTTGGGCTGGCCCTGTTTCACCAATGAGGCATCTACTGCAAGATATTTTTTGGGCGTGCCCGCGCAGGATGCAAGAAATAATATCAAAATTCCGATAAGAAAAAGTGAGGGCAAAATATTTTGTTTTATTTTCATTTTGTTTTTATCTTTTAGGTATTTTTACTAAACCATATACAATGTTACAAATCTTTTCAAATAAAAAAGGAACAAATTGATGAGATGCCCAAAATGCGGAAGAATAAGCTTTGATTATCTTGAGAATTGCTCAAATTGCGGACAGGATCTGAGGAAAATTTCTGCAGGACTTGGAAGTTTTGCAAAACCGGATACCGAACTCATCTGGTTCAGCAAGGATTCCAGGGCAGATAGTATCAAGACTGAGCCCGAAGCTCCTGTTGTAGAGCAGGAAGCCGGAAATTCAGTGGACCTTTCCGAAATTGATGTCTCTGACCTGCTGGATGCTCCCGGCACTGGCACTGATGTGGAGAAAATCGATTCCAGCGATCTTGAGCCAGTGGTCGATGACGAGAGTTTTCAGCAGGCTTTGGATCAGGTCCTAAAAGATGAATGACAGATTATAGCCCTTTATAGATAATGCTGAATGTTGAATGCTGAATTGTGGAAGAAGATTTAAAAAACATATACCTTAATTCAAAATTCAACATTCATAATTTATTGTGCGCAGCAGATGGGGTATTTTCAGCGATATCCGCTGTAATAGCACGTTTCCCATTGACAGTTTCGCTTATCCTATTGGGCGGAACAACAATGTCTCGTGCAAGCCTATTTATACTGAGACCCATCGATTCCATAAAGTCATCCCGTAAAATTTTACCTGGGATAGACGTAATATGCCAAACGGATATTACTTGTAATGCTTCAAATCAGCCGACTGAAAAGTGCGTCCCCTAAATATATCCATAGGGCTTGACTGGTTTTGGCCTGCTACCATGAAAAAAGTATAAGGGACTTTTTTAAAGTTGAAAGGACTGGTATATTGTAAGCGTTCACAGGGCACCGCATCTGCTTCGTTGTCGGGCACTTGAAGTACAGGGAGTATGTCTGCGTACCCGTACGCCTCGCATCTGCAAGCACCCTGTAAACGCTCACAGTTCGGTGGGTTACTGTAAAACGGGCGTTGTAACCCCGTGAACGGTTACGGTATATTAATATTAAAGTAAGTTGCAAATAGCTCGAATACTAAATTCCAGGGAGTAGGAAATGGTGGAACAATTCAAGATTTCATCCCAGATGACCAAAAAAGAGATAATTGAAGAATATTCCGGTCTTCTCGAAGCTTACAAAAAAAAGGTGAAGGATGCCAAAGAGTCTGAGAAATGGCGCTCTGAAGCAGAAAAATACAAAGAGTCGGCAGCATTGGAGGCCGCAAAAGAGGCAACAGTACACGGAGTAATTGAAAACGTCACTACTCTCAAGGGGTTGTTAGGAAAGACCCTGAGCGATCTAACAGACAGGCTGTCCTCTCAGGCCGAACGTCTTGAGGAGCTGAAAAGCGCAGTAGCACTTCAAGAGAAGAGGCTTAAAGAACTCTATGACATAGAAGAGGCATCTGATGCCTTGAATAAGCTGGTTGATGCCTATGAAGAGAGAAAAACCGTAGCTGAAACAGAATTTGCTTCAAGCATAACAAAGCTGGAGTCGGATTATGAAGAAAAATTTGCGGTTCTTGAAAAGAAATACTCTGAGCTGCAGGGCAATCTTCAAAAAGAGATAGAGGGGAAAAGGGCTGAATGGGAAGATGAGAAAAAACGTTTTTCCCGCGAAATAGAAGAGGATGAGTCACTCACAAAGCAGAAGTGGGAACGTGAACAAGCTGAGTATATCTATGAACGGGATCGTACCAGAAAATTAGAAGAGGATAAATATAAGGAGAATAGGGCATTTCTTGAAAAAGAATTCCAGGAGTTGAAAGAAAGCACGGAAAAGGAGTTTGCAGAGAGGGAGACAGCGCTTGTAGCACAGGAATCCGAACTAAAGGATCTGAGAGAACAGGTCAAGAAGTTCCCAGGTATGCTTCAAAACGAAGTCGAGAAAGAAAAAAAAGAAGCAATTGCAGCAGTTACCCGCGAAATGGAACAAAAAAAGCAGATGGCTGCTACAGAAAGGGAGTGGGAACGCAAGGTTTATCAGCAAAAAATCGAGTTCCTGGAGGATACTATCGCCTCTCGAGAAAAGGAGGTTACAGAACTTAAAGCTGAAACAAGCTCAGCCATGAAGCAGGTCCACCAGATAGCTGAAAAGGCCATAGCAGGAGCATCCCAGGCAAAAGCGTTTACATCAGTGAGAGAGATAGCATTAGAACAAGCCAAAAAGCCTGAAATCACAGGGAAGGCTGAAAATTAAAATCTTAAGGATGATTACGCTGCAAAAAGTCCTTTTGCGGTCTTCGGGTTTTGGCCATTTGGAACCCTAAAAATGCGGAATTAGACTTGAAATAACTATACTAATAGGCTACATATTTTGGGCACGGGCGGTTAACTCAGTGGTTAGAGTGCCATCTTCACACGGTGGAAGTCACTGGTTCAAATCCAGTACCGCCTACCAATAGAATCAGAGAGTTACGATGTTTTGTCGTAACTCTTTTTTGTTTCTGCTACCATTTTGCTATTGCTTTGCCTCTTTGCTACAGAGAATTTTTAAAAAAATCCTGACTATCCTCTTCCCGTGCCTTGTCCCAAATCCGCTGTGATTGTTCACCGCTTTTACCCATTCCTGCAAGGTCCAGCAATCCCGGCATATGGTCTTTGTCAAACTCCACAAGAAGGTCAATATCACTGCCCGGCTTTAACTCATCCCGCAGAGCAGAACCGAAAAGAGACATTTTGGTTATATGATTTCTCCGGCAGAATGTTTCCAGTTCCGATTTGGGAATATAATCCGTGAGTTTGAACATAATGCAACCCCTCTTTTTATAGTGATATAACCTTTAAGCTTCAACGCTCATCAAAACTAACCAATGAGGCATGCCACCATGATAGCAATTCGCTAAAATCAACGTTAATTAAACTATTAAACTAACTCCGTCCCGCAAATTTCACACTCTTTTTCTGGAACAGGTGTGGTCACATTAGAGGTTTTCGATATGCACAGGTTCAACAGGATCAGCTAAATCAAAACCGAATACCCGTGAATAAAAATACAGTTCAGCATCAAATGTACGTTTAATATTTTCGGCAATTCGAAAACCGTGCTGCTCTTTCTCAAAGGGGACATAAGCAACAGGCAGTCCTTTCTCACGGAGTATCTTAAACATCATTTCCGCCTGATTGGGCGGCACAATCTTGTCTTCAAGTCCTTGGAAAAAGATAACCGGACACGAAAGGCATTCAGCAAAATGAATGGGTGATCGTTTCTTGTAAAGGTCACGACGCTCAGGATATGGACCGATCAGATGATCCAGATAATGTAATTCAAACTTGTGTGTTTCTTTGGTCAGGGCCTCCAGATCGCTGATACCGTAATAGCTTGCGCCAGCCTTAAAGATGTTGTAGAAAATGAGAGCGCAAAGTGTTGTATAGCCTCCTGCACTGCCGCCCCTGATTGCAAGCCGGTTATCATCGATGTCAAAATGCTTCGTAAGATAAAGGGCACTGTTCACACAGTCGTCCGTGTCAACGATTCCCCACTGGCCTTTGAGACGTTGGCGGTATGCCCGGCCGTAACCAGAGCTGCCTCCATAGTTCACGTCCATAACTGCAATTCCTCGGCTGGTCCAATACTGAATCCCAAGATTGAGAGTCCCAGAAGTTGCCGCAGTGGGCCCACCGTGGGTCATGACAAGGAGCGGAGGCCGCTCACCGTTTGGTGCTGCATAATTCCGATTTTTCGGTGGATAAAAGAAGCCATAGGCTTTCTGCCCGTGTACTGTAGGGAAGTCGATCGATTTCGGCAGGGAGAGGAATCCTGGATCAATCGTAACATCACTCGATCGACGTAATACCTCAAGCTTCCGCGTGGCAAGGTTGAGCTGGACAACAGATCCGGGTTCGTTGGAGGAACCCGCAAAAAACACAGCACGTCCGGGAACTGCCTTGAGAAAACCGATTTCTGTGAAAGGGGTGTCAATTGCTTTCAATTCCCTAGTTACAGTGTCAATGCATGCCAGTTGCCATATCCCTTTATGGGTATAGGAACAGATAATTCGACGCTTTGATTCAAAGGCATATGTAGACATTCCAAATATCCATTGCGGCACACCGAACTCGGCCTCCATTCGAACGACGGGCTCGATTCGTCCGTCATGCCAGCGGTAGAGGTTCCACCAGCCTGTCTGATCGGAGACAAAGTACAGCATACCGTCAGGTGACCATTGTGGCTGAAAGATGGACTCATCAAGGCCGCCTGCCAATTGTTCAGAGCGCATTACTGAACCGTCTGCGTTTAACTCCCCCATCCAGAGTTCGGTCCCATCCCAGGGCATGTTGGGATGGTTCCAGGAAAGCCATGCTAAATGGAATCCATCGGGACTGATACAGGGAGAGGAATAGAAGTCATTGCCAGAAACAATGATTTTGACTTCATCTCCACTGCCAAGATCGAGACTTACCAAGCTATTGGTAACCTCGTCCACGGCATTGGAATGGTCCTCGCACACACAGATTATCCTGCCTCGCCGGTGATCGATGATCCCATCGGCAAAGCGCAAATCAGCATCAGGGGAAATTGGCCTCGGCTCAGATCCTGGATCCTGAAGGTAGAGGCGCTGATCGGAATAGTTGGAGAAGTAAACTTTGCCATATTCGATAACAAAGGAGCCGCCGCCATACTCATGCACCCGCGTTCGCGCATTAAATGAGGATGGCGTGATATCTATTGTCCGTCCATCTGGAGTGTGCCGAACAACAACATGCCGTCCACCCTCTGATGGGCGCATCTCGATCCAATAGACGTTTTCGCCATCAAGCGCTATCTGATTGAATCCAATGGTATTAGAGACAATCAGGTCGGAAGTAATCGGCGACTTCCAAGATCCGTAAGGTGCTATTTGTGGTCTGGACATCCTTTTTCTCCATACCTATTAGTGAACGAAGTCACTTGCTAGAAGAGCTGGATATGGAGCTGAAAGGGTTACTCTTGAAAAGATCCAGATCAAGCCTCTGGTACAAGTCTTACCGAACATTACCTCTCTCCTGGAAATTATGAACTCCAGACCTGGAAATGCAAAGGAGGATACCTAGCAGGCTGTTGAAAGACTCCTTGGCGAATCCCTTTTGGCCATTTCTACTACAACTTCATGGTAAAGCGAAGCGGTAAAAATTATAGCTGCTTGAAAGGCGTTAGCCCGAGTTGCTGCAAGTTCAGCATAGCAAGCTTAGGAGTTTCAGAAATGGCCATTCGGTAAAAAAAGAACTTTTTCAATGGGGATAGGGGAGTTAGCTTAATAGTTTAACATCATACTCTTTTGCAAATTTTTTATCTCGCTTGATGGCCTTCGAGACTGAAGGCCAGGATATACCAAAATATCGGGGCAATTCCTTCCAAAACACCTTCCCGGCCACCTGCGCTTCGTCTCAGACTACCACCGGTCAGTCAAGCTTGCCAAGACACACACACATTCCGTATCAGATCCCCGAGGGGCCCTATTGCTTGTGCGGATAAGCAACACCTGCAAGCCAGTCAAAGAAAGATTTTTTCAAGTCGACCAAGAAACTCATTCCGGTCACAGTCGTTAAGAAAGATATCTTGGCGATTCAAACCACTGGTGATGACATGATTAATCGCACCAGGGATATAGAGTCGTCTGTATCGAGGCATGCCACCATGACAACAATTCGCTAAATCAACGTCAATTAAACTATTAAACTAACTCCGTTCCCTAAATCGCATGAGGTTTTCATGCTGGCCAATGTCCCTGTTCGCGATACCGAAAAAGAACTCAATATTAACCGAGATCAGATCTATGCCAAACAGGGGAGGCTTAGATTTTCTTGAGCACAATAGTGCTTTGCTTCATCCTTATATCGGAATTCCAGAATCTCCTCAGAACCATTTGACACCACCTTGCTTTTCCCTTAGATACATATCTATACCTCTTCATCCAGATAAAACCTGATTAAACCAGATTCTCTGTAATCAACACGCAAGGTGTTAAAGTATGGAAGACCGTTGGCTCTCTGTCGATGAAATAGCGGAATATCTTGGCATCAAGCGCGATACTACCTACAAGTGGATAAGCGAAAAGCACATGCCTGCCCACAAGGTCGGCCGCCTCTGGAAATTCAAGAAAGAAGAGATCGACGAGTGGGTCAAAAGCGGCAGCGCCGGGGAGACTGCCGACCATTGAAGAGAAAAAATTGCACCCTGATGGAGTTGTAAGCCTATGAAAACAGTCAAAGATGCTTGCGAACTGCAGCCGAATGCATTGTCGATCAAGCTTAGCGATCAGATTGAGCAGCTTGACGAGTTGATAACCACAGAAGGGGATGGCAAGGCGTTTTTCGAGAAAACCTATATCACCCAAGGCATGCAGGATCTCATCAGTGAAGGACTTGCTCGTTTGGCTGGCACCTCTTCCCAGGCTGTTTTTCATCTGAAACAGGCCATGGGCGGTGGTAAAACCCATCTTCTGGTCGGTTTTGGTCTGCTTGCCAGGCATCCGGAACTTCGGAAGACTCACTGCGGAGGAATTCAACAGGCATCCGCCTTCGCGAGTGCCGACATTGCCGCCTTCAACGGCCGTAACAATCCAGATCATTTTTTCTGGGGCGAGATTGCTCACCAGCTCGGCAAAGGGGATCAGTTCAGCCCATTCTGGACCAGCGGCCCCAAGGCCCCGGACGAAAAAGACTGGCTCAAACTTTTTGAAGGCGATCAGCCTGTCCTCATCCTGCTTGACGAAATGCCCCCCTACTTCCACTATCTTGACACCCAGAAGGTGGGAAACGGCACTGTCGCCGACATCGCAACCCGTGCCTTTGCCAATATGATTACAGCAGCGGGTAAAAAGAAGAATGTCTGCGTGGTTGTTTCTGATCTTGCGGCTGCCTACGAAACTGGTGGAAAACTTATTAATCGTGCCCTTGAAGACGCACGTTCCGAACTGGGCCGACAGGAGCGCAACATCACGCCGGTGGACCTTGCAGCAAATGAGATATACGACATCCTGCGCAAGCGTCTCTTTAAGTCGTTTCCTGACAAGGCGGAGATCGAGGATGTTGCGGCAACCTTTGGCCGCAAGTTGGAAGAGGCAGCCAAATCAAAGACCGCCAATCGTGGCGCCGAGGCGGTTGCCAACGAGATAGAGGCGACTTACCCCTTTCACCCACGACTCAAGAATGTCATTGCGCTCTTCAAGGAAAATGAGCAATTCAAGCAGACCCGGGGTCTCATCGAGCTGGTGTCGCGGCTTCTCAGGTCTGTCTGGGAACGGCAGGCCAATGATGTCTTTCTCGTCGGCCCCCAGCATTTCGACCTGTCTATCGCGGAAGTCCGTGACAAGCTGACCGAGATTTCCGGTATGCGGGACGTGATTGCCAAGGATCTCTGGGATGCGCAGCAATCCGCACACGCCCAGATCATTGATCTTGCTACCGGAAAGGAAGCCGCCACTCAGATCGGGGCGCTGCTTCTTTCTGCCAGCTTGTCAACGGCGGTCAACGCGGTAAAGGGGCTCACTCGGGAAGAAATGGTCGAATGCCTGATCTCACCCCTCCGCGAGCCGTCAGAATTCCTCGGAGCCTTTGATGAGCTTGAAAAAATTGCCTGGTATATCCACCATACACCGGAAGGCCGTTATTATTTCGATCGGCAGGAAAACCTCACAAAGCTGCTGCAGAGCTTGGCCCACGACGCCCCTCAGAATCAGGTAGATGATCTAATCCGTCATCGGTTATGTGACATGTTCAAGCCCATCCGCAAGACATGTTATGAAGATGTCCTGCCCTTGCCCAGGCTTAAAGAGGTGGCAGACCGGGTACGCCGTGGCCGCGTGCTGCTCGTCGTCAGCCCGGACTCCAAGATCCCGCCCGAAGAAGTTCAGAAATTTTTCGAGGGCCTGAGCCAGAAAAACAACCTCTGTGTCCTCACCGGCGATAAGACGGCCATGGGCAGCGTCGAAAAAGCAGCTCGTCAGTTCTTTGCCGCCCAGAAGGCAGACGGCCGTATCCCCAAGGGACACCTGCAGCGGGAGGATCTGGAACGAAAACAGGAGATTTATAAGCAGGACTTCAACTCCACCATCCTCAACCTCTTCGACAAGGTGCTCTTCCCGATCCAGCGTCCCGACAAACCGTCCCAACTTGCCTCAAAGGCCCTGGACATGACCCGCGACGCCACCAAGCCTTTCAACGGTGAGGAACAGATTGAAAAAACCCTGACTACTCACCCGCTGAAGCTTTATCTTGACGTGGAAAAAGAGTTCGACGCCATCCGTGACAAGGCACAGGATGTACTCTGGCCGCAAAACCTGGACGATGCTCGCTGGTCTGATGTGGCCGACCGTTATAGCGAACAGGCCGGCATGCCGTGGCTGCCACCCAAAGGACTGGACAGCCTCAAATCCATTGCCTGCAACCGTGGGTTGTGGGAGGATCTCGGCAACGGCTACGTCACCAAGAAGCCGAAAAAGAAACGCACCTCCGTGCAAGTCATTGCCGAGTCCGGGCCTGACGACGCAGGCCAGGTCCGGTTATGTATTAATCCGCAGAACGCCGGTCCGGCCCCCCGCATCTATCTCGCCGAAGACGGACCGGTCAGCGAAGCGAGTCCCCAACTCAAGGATCAGATTTACACAACCTCGGCATTGCGGGTGAATTTTTTTGTATGTGACCCCTCCGGCCAGTACGAAAGCGGCGATCCGGAAACCTGGACAAATAAACTCGTCCTCCGCAACAAACTCTCGGAAAATGACGGCACACGCAGTGTTGAACTCTTTGTCGCTCCCAAGGGAGAAATCCGCTATACTCTTGATGGCAGCGAACCGCGTGACGGCACAGTATACGACGGTCCGATTACCATCGGAGACGGCGAAGTCCTGCTGTGTGCCTTTGGCGAGGCGGAAAAGCTCGAAGCCAAAGCGGAGTTCCGTTTTCAGGCCAGAGGTCAGAAAGGAGTGCAGATCGATGAGGTGAAGCCCTGCCGCCTTGTCTCGCGTACCGGCCGTAAGCTCGATTCACGGAGCAAGACCTTTGAGGGATTGAAACAGGCCACCGAAAAATCCGTCAGCTTCGAAGGGATTGTGCTGACCGTTGGCCAGGGGAACCGGATGATCGCCGTCAATGTTGGGGAAATCCAGGTAGATGCACTATTTATCGAGGCGCTTCTTTCCAAGGTTCTTGAAAAATTTACACCCGACACACCCGTCACCATGACCTTTCGAAAGGCTCATTTTTCCTCGGGCCATGACCTCAAGGATTTCGCCGGCAAGCTCGGCATTGAGTTGCAGCCTGAGGATGTCGAGCAGTGAGTGAAAAACCAAAAACCATTGACTTCGGTGCCCCGGACCGATTTGGCACCCACCTGTTCCGCGTCTTGATTTCGGCTGCGAGAAAAGATTCGGTGGTGATAGTCGAAAACTATGGATACCGGGGGGAGGAGGGCGGCGTTCCCCGCGAGGAGGAACGGGTCGTGCTCAAGCGTCAGGTCTGGTCGGCCATCGCCGACCCTGCCCGCCGCGAGTTCAACGCCCGGCTCAAGGTGGCCAAGGTCCGTGTGGGGCGCTGGCATACCGGCACTAATCTGGTGGATAGATTGCTGGGTAAGGAACTGTGTGTGCTGGCCTGGGCCGCGGAAACCGCAAAGGCCGAGCAGTTCCCGGTCATCTGCAGCAAGTGGGCGGCCCTGCGCCCCGAGGAGCGCTGGTGGCTCTTTGCCATGACCGTGGCCGAAGCAGGCTTGCCTGAGGATAACCAGCGCGGTTGGCGGCGTGCTTTGTTTCACGCCCTTTCCGATGGCGAGAAATTGGTGTCAGGAAGAAAACGCCGTCCCCGGCCCCGGCAGGAAGATTTGTTTGAGTTACCTTTGTTCAAGGATTTGAAATGAGCGAAGAAATAATCCCATTTTCTTTGAAAGATGCTCCGGCCCTGATAGAACGGCTGTTGCCGGTGCAGAAGCTTTCGGCCGAGGCATACAAGGAGCAGATGGCAAATCAGGGCAAAACCCTCACCGCGCTTGGCAGTTATTGGAAGGGCCGCAAGCCGTTGATTATGAATAAGGCCTGCATTCTTGGCTGTCTGTTGCCGGCCACCGATGATTCGGCCCGTGATCTGGCTATTTTTGAAAAACTGATGGCCATGGATGATGAATCTTTTGTCATTCGTTGGAAGCACCGCGCAAAGCCGAAGGAGATCCTTTCCAAGCTCTCAATTTCAAATATTTCTGATTATTTCACTACAGAACCGGAGGGCATACTTCCCGCACACGCACCGATTGATTGGTCAAACCCTGACTATGACGGAGTAAAAGTCTTCTGGCGTGAGGATTTGACTGAGCTGGAACGCCGTCGTATGGAAACGCAAATGCTGCCCATGACTTCGTACCGAGAACGGGTAGCAGCAGCAAAGCGCCCTGAAGAGGTTATGGACAGCGTTCACGATCACATATGGGATATGGTCAATACTCATCTTGGTACGTTCGCACATTCGATTCCTGAACTTGTTGAGCAGCTTGGCATTATGCGTTTCGGTCATCGTCCTAAGTTGGCTGACACCTTCTGTGGTTCTGGTCAGATCCCTTTCGAGGCGGCAAGGCTTGGCTGTGACGTATATGCCTCCGATCTTAATCCAGTAGCTTGCATGCTTACCTGGGGCGCCTTTAATATTGTGGGCGGCTCACCGGGAAGCCGTGAAGAGCTGGAGCGCCAACAGCAGGAATTGATTGAAAAAGTTCAAGCCGAAATTGACCGACTTGGGGTGGAAACCGATGGCGATGGCTGGCGGCCAAAGGCATTTCTTTATTGTGTTGAAGTCCGCTGTCCACAAACGGGCTGGATGGTTCCGCTGATTCCGTCACTCGTCATCAGCCGTGGTAAAATGGTAATCGCCGAGTTGGTGCCGGATATCGCTCGCATGCGTTATGATATTGTGGTCAGGGTTGGTGTGACCGCAGAAGAACTCGTTGAAGCAAAAAATGGCACTGTACGTACTGATGGGCGGGGGCACGACTCGTACTTGGTCCACTCTGTCAATGGCCACGAATACCGAACTAAAATTTCGACATTGCGAGGTGACTATCGGAAAGACGACAGAACGAAGGGTAGCCGGCTGCGTTTGTGGGAAAAGCACGATTTTAAGCCTCGGCCTGACGACATTTTTCAGGAAAGATTGTATGCCATTCATTGGATGCGGCGGAAAAAAGGTAAGAAGACCTTCGATTACGAGTTTCGTACCGTCACCGAGGTGGACCTGCAACGGGAGCGTATCGTTGAAGATTATGTAAAGAAGCACTTAGCTGAGTGGCAAAAGAAAGGATGGGTGCCGGACATGCGCATCGAGCCGGGCTATAACACCGATCAGCCTATCCGTGAACGTGGCTGGACACACTGGCATCATCTTTTTAACCCAAGACAATTACTTGTAAACGGGTTAATTAATTGCTACTCAACAACAGCCGCTCTAAAATTCGGTGTGAACCAAGCGGCGAATTGGAACTCGAAGTTGAGTCGTTGGCACAATGCGCCTGGGGTAGATGCTGTGAACGATAGTTTTTATAATCAGGCAGTTAATTCGCTTTATAACCACGGAACTCGTTCGAGTCATTACCTCGCCAACCAGGTTAAGCTATCTTGCAAAAGGTTCCCTTTGAGGGATGTAAGTACATTTGTCCAACCTGCTCCGGGCAATACCCTGTCAACGGTTCATGATATTTTCATTACCGATCCGCCTTACGGTAACGCGGTCAACTATGATGAAATTCTCGAATTTTTCATCGCCTGGTTGCGCAAGAATCCGCCTCCCGAGTTCGCCGACTGGGTATGGGACAGCCGCAGGTCGCTGGCCATCAAGGGAGAGGGCGAAGAATTTCGCCGAGGGATGGTGGCAGCCTATAAACGGATGACCGAGTGCATGCCGGACAACGGCATTCAGGTCATCATGTTCACCCATCAGTCCGGTTCCATCTGGGCGGATATGGCCAATATCGTTTGGGCCTCGGGCCTGCAGGTCACCGCTGCCTGGTATGTAGTCACCGAAACTGACAGCGCGCTTCGTACCGGTAGCTATGTCAAGGGCACGGTGCTTCTTGTCTGCCGCAAACGACTGGGCAGGCACAAGACCACTCGCGATGACCTTGCCTGGGAGATCCAGGAGGAGGTCGAAGACCAGGTAAAGGCTTTGACCGGGCTCAATCAGGAGGCCAAGGGACTTTATCGTGATGAAAATGTCTTCGAGGATGCCGACATCCAGATGGCAGGCTATGCGGCAGCCCTGCGCGTACTCACCCGCTACGCCATCATCGACGGCCGGGACATGACCACTGAGTCAATCCGGCCGCGGGTCAAGGGTGAGACCACCTTTGTGGACGGTCTCATTTCCTTTGCGGTGGACACCGCCAACCAGTGCCTGGTACCCCAGGGCATCCCCAAGAGTTACTGGGACAAACTGAGCGGGGCGGAACGATTCTATCTCAAAATGCTTGAACTGGAAACCCGGGGCGCCAAGACCCTGGACAATTATCAGAACTTTGCCAAGGCCTTCAAGGTGCGCGACTTCCAGGCCTTCATGGCCAGCCGGAGAGCCAACAACGCCCGGCTGAAGAGTGCGGTGGAGTTCGACCGCGCCGAGATGGGCGAAAGCTCGGAACTCTATCAGTCGGTACTGCGGGCCGTGCTTTACGCCATGATGGAACTTACCAAAGACATGGACGGCAATGAAGTACAGGCCCATCTGACCATGAATATCCCCAACTACTACGGCGACATGACCCAACGAGAGATGGCAGTAGCGTTGGCGGATTTCCTTGCCAGACGTCTCGAAGAACTGCGGCCGGAAGAGGCCAGCGCTGCAAGGGTACTCAGGGAACTAATCAAGACCCAGCGATTGGGATAAGTGAGGGTTGTATGACAACACCACCTGCCCAGCCGAAAGTCTACCATGTCACCCATATCGACAATCTCGCCTCCATTGTGGCTGCCGGTTGCATCGAAGCGGATGGGAGGCGCATCCGGCAAGGTGGTGGGCAGACATCAATCGGCATGACCGAAATTAAGCGTAGGCGGTTGTTCGAGATTGACGTACATTGTCACCAAAACACCCGGGTTGGTGACTATGTGCCGTTCTATTTCTGTCCCCGCTCTATCATGCTTTTTATCATTTACAAAAATAACCACATTGATATGCTCTATCATGAGGGGCAGCGCCCTATCCTTCACCTCCAGGTTGATATGGAGTCTGCCATCCATTGGGCTGATGAGCATAATATTCGCTGGGCTTTTTCCGCCCAGAATGCGGGTACTCGCTATACCGATTTCTATAAGAGTCGTAAGGATCTAGAAAAGATAGATTGGGAAGCCGTCAAATCCACCGACTTTCGTGATCGGGTGGTTAAAGAAGGTAAACAGGCGGAGTTTTTGCTTCACGACACCTGCCCATGGCATCTGGTGGAAAAAATCGGGGTCTTGAATGAGAGGATACGCCATCAAGTCAACAGCATTCTCCAAAATGTTCAGCATAAACCGGTCGTGACAATCGAAAGAAAATGGTATTATTAAGCATCGAAGGAGGCACCCATGATTGAATTGACACAAGGCGACATACTGCGCGCAGATGCCGAGGCGCTGGTGAACACCGTGAACTGTGTCGGGGTCATGGGCCGGGGAATTGCCCTACAATTCAAGAAAGTTTTTCCTGAAAATTTCAAGCGCTATAAGGCGATATGCGACAAGAAGGAACTGCAACCGGGCAAGATGTTCATCTATGATCTTAACCGCCTCTATAACCCCCGTTATGTGATCAATTTTCCAACCAAACGCCACTGGAAAGGCAAGAGCCGGATGGAGGATATCGAGGCCGGGCTGCAGGCCCTAGTTGAAGAGGTGCGCAAAAAAAACATCCATTCCATTGCTATCCCCCCCCTTGGTTGTGGGCTTGGCGGTTTGCTCTGGGCGGATGTGCGGACGAGAATTGAAGAGGCCTTTCAGGATCTGACTGATGTACATGTTCTCCTCTATGAACCTAAAGGAGCACCTTCTGCCGAAAAAATGGTCCATTCCAAGAAAATCCCAAGTATGACTGTCGGGCGGGCAGCGCTGCTTGTTTTGATGCGCCGTTATCTTGCGGCGGTCATGGACCCTTTTGTGACACTTCTGGAGATTCACAAATTGATGTATTTTATGCAGGAGGCGGGAGAGGGATTGAAACTTCAGTACAACAAGGGATTCTATGGCCCATATGCCCGGAACCTGCGCCACGTGTTGATCCTTATGGAAGGGCATTTCATTAGCGGGTATGGCGATGCGGAGGACAATCCGGAACGGCAGATCAACCTACTTCCCGAAATTCTTCCACAAGCGGAGAGTTTTCTTGAAGATCATCCTTCCACCCGGAAACACTTTCAAAGGGTAGTCGATCTCATTTCCGGCTTTGAAACACCATTCGGCATGGAACTTCTGTCTAATGTCCACTGGGTCGCAAACCGCGAAGGCGCCACAACAGCAGACCAGGCGGTCAGCAAAACCTATAGTTGGAATGACCATAAGCGAATGTTTCAGGAAAAGCATATCAGACTCGCCTGGGACATCCTTGAACGGAAAGGATGGCTACAACATCCACAGACGGTATGACCACCATCAAACGCTTCTCCTCGCGCCGCCAGAGGCTCGACCATGCCTTTCTCGCTGATCGGCTTCGGGGGGCAAAGTCCTATAAGCGTATCGCCGGCTATTTTCGCAGCTCGATCTTCGAGCTGGTAGGCGAAGAGATCGCCTCTATCCCCAAGGTACAGATTGTATGTAACAGCGAGCTTGACGCGGCCGATGTGGCCGTGTCGAAGCATGTCCGCGAAACAGCACTCAAGGAACGTTGGAATAAGGCCCCTGCCGAGGTTGAGGCGCTGCTCCACCGGGATCGCTACCGGCGGCTGCATGATCTCTTGACCAGCGGACGGGTCGAGATACGGGTGGTGCCTAAGGACCGCGTTTTTATCCATGGTAAGGCTGGCGTTATTGAGGCTGCAGACGGCGTAAAGACCTGTTTCCTCGGTTCAATCAACGAGACCAAGAGTGCCTTTGCCCAGAATTACGAGATCCTTTGGGAGGATCCGTCGCCGGAAGGTGTCGCCTGGGTCGAAGAGGAGTTTGACGCTCTCTGGCAGGACGCCTATCCTCTGCCCGATGCCATTGTTGAAGAAATCAAACGCGTTGCGGATCGTGTGGAAATCCGCTTTGATGAGGCAAAAGTTGATGAACTGCCGGCTGCGGCATTGGCCGAAAGCCCGATCTACCGCGGCGGTGAACAGCTCCAGCCGTGGCAGCGCTCCTTTGTTACCATGTTCATGCAACACCGGAAGACTTACGGCAAGGTACGCCTGCTGCTCGCCGATGATGTTGGGGTCGGCAAAACATTGTCGCTGGGAGCAAGCGCCATGATCTCGGCCCTGCTTGGAGACGGCCCGGTGCTGATTCTTTGCCCTTCGACGCTGACGGTGCAATGGCAGGTGGAATTGTCAGACAAGCTCGGCATCCCGAGCGCGGTCTGGTCATCCACCAAAAAGCTTTGGTTCGATCCCAAAGGGCATATTATCAAGACGCGTGGTGCTGAAGACATCATCCGCTGTCCGTTCCGAATTGCTATTGTTTCCACAGGCCTGATTGTCCATGATTCCAATGAACGTCAATATTTGCTCGAGCGGAAATACGGAACGGTAGTTCTGGACGAGGCACACAAGGCCCGCCGACGCGGCGGTCTCGGCCAGAGAAAAGAAGAGCCGAACAATCTGCTTGATTTTATGCTGAAAATCGGGCTTCGCACAAAGAATCTGTTACTTGGCACGGCAACCCCCATCCAGACCGAAGTCAACGAGTTGTGGGACCTGCTGCGTGTTCTTAATGCCGGTGCGGATTTTGTCCTCGGCCATGAACTTTACAGCCGGTGGGCCGACTATGAAAAAGCGCTGCCAGTGGTGAAGGGGGATGAAACGCCTTTGGATGAAAAAGATGCCTGGGAATGGTTGCGCAATCCATTGCCACCTGCAGACGAGAATGCTCTTTTTGCAACCTTGCGTCTGCAACTGGGGATGCCTGAGCAGATTTTTTATTCCGATCAGGGTTTTGGATCACTGGGCTTTCTTGAACAACAGGCGGTTGGTCAGGCCCTGGAGCCAGGATTCTTGAGGGAAAACAACCCCTTCATTCGCCATACAGTTTTGCGACGCAGACAGACCTTGGAAGATGCGGGTCTTTTGGAGAAGGTTGGTGTGAATGTTTACCCTAATCCGGATGCGCCCGCCACTGCTTACGCCGGAGTAAGGTTCAACGGCCTGGGGCTTCTGACAAATCTGCCATTCGACCTTGCTTACAACGCTGCAGAATTGTTTACCAAAGCGCTGCAAAAACGTACCAAAGCTGCAGGTTTCATGAAGACCTTGCTTCTTCAGCGGATATGTTCCAGTTTTGCATCCGGCAGGGCAACGGCCGAGAGAATGCTACGTAGGGAGATTTTTGAGGAAGAAGAGCAGACCCATCTGATGGAAGAGGCAATGAGCGCGCTCACAGATGAGGAAGCAGGTTACCTTCATGCTATCGTTGAGGAGCTGTCACGCCCGGAAGCACGTGATCCAAAGCTTAAAGCGGTGAAGCATTTCCTGACATCGTATCCCAGTGAAGGAAAAACCTGGCTTGAGCACGGCTGCATCATCTTCAGCCAATATTACGATACCGCATACTCGCTTGGTGGGCAGTTGGCAAAATCTCTCACAAGCGAAGTTGTCGGTGTCTATGCGGGAACAGGTAAAAGCGGGCTATTCCGAGGGAAGGATTTCGCTTCCGTGGAGCGTGAAGAGATCAAGAACGCTGTCAAAAAACGGGAGATCCGGCTGGTTGTGGCGACCGACGCTGCCTGCGAAGGGTTGAACCTGCAGACCCTTGGCACGCTCATTAACGTGGATTTGCCCTGGAACCCATCGCGGCTGGAACAGCGGTTGGGGCGTATCAAACGTTTTGGACAGACCCGGCGCAGCGTGGACATGCTCAATCTGGTCTATCATGAGACGCAGGACGAAAAAGTGTACCAGGTCCTCTCACGCAGAATGAAAGACCGGTACGATATCTTCGGCGGTCTCCCGGACACGATTGAGGATGATTGGATTGAAAGCGTAGAGAAACTCGAAGAGATGATGGACAAATACATACATCTTCGCCGGCAGGCACGTGACGTTTTTGAGATGCGATACCAGACAACAATCGACCCAGACCGGGACCGTTGGGAACTCTGTTCCAGGGTTCTGGCAAGAAGGGATGTTGTTGACCGTCTTTCAATGCCGTGGTGAAAGACGCAGCACTTGTTACAGTTATTGATTTTTTTAGGGGGGATAGGGATAGGGGATATAATGCGGGTTGGGGTCTTCTGAGTTTGTTGAGACCTTGCTTGAGGAAGTGGATGCTCAATCTAAAGGAAGATATAGGTAGGTAGAATTGTCAAAGCTTAAGAAATGCATTGCCAGAGATATGGGAGTTAGTAGTTATGCCTTGGCTGGTGTATGTTATATTTGGTGCATTATTTTGGACAAAGTGGCCGGGTACTTGCCAAAGAGCTCAGTGTGAGTCCCTAAGCCGTTTATGCGGCTTTTTCTCGAGTGGAAGGGGACGGTGGATCGCGCGCGGAAGTCCTGGAAAGATGGTGTCGGTAAATATATTATATAAATTGGCAATGTCCCCTATTAAAATTCTTAGGACGAGGACATGAGGGACTGAGTTAGCTTAATAGTTTAACATCATACTCTTTTGCAAATTTTTTATCTCGCTTGATGGCCTTCGAGACTGAAGGCCAGGATATACCAAAATATCGGGGCAATTCCTTCCAAAACACCTTCCCGGCCACCTGCGCTTCGTCTCAGACTACCACCGGTCAGTCAAGCTTGCCAAGACACACACACATTCCGTATCAGATCCCCGAGGGGCCCTTGGGTTTCGCATTAAAGGTATTGCCCAAAATCCATCAAGCAAATGCATGCCGAAGCAGCAAGAATTGAAGAAAAGTTCCAGGCAGGAAAGTACAAGTGGGACAGAATCAACGCCAATTGCGCCGACTTCGTGGCGCAGATTCTTCGCGTTGGCGATTACGACATAAAGTCTATGAAGGGACCGACAAGCATTGTCACTATGCCCCTCGATATTTTTGAGAAGGTTCGCAGCGCCTTCGAAGACGATCCAAATTTTCAAACAGAGCTGGTGGCCTATCGGCGATTGCCTGGGTCCCAAGCTTCCTATCGTTTTTCACGTTTTCCCCTTTCACTGGGACAACCTGTCCGAGCTCTGACACAAGTTTTGACAAAAACCACCCCAGAGAAGATCGAGAAAACAGTCGGCAAGCAATTGACCGGATATTTCGGCGATGATCGCATATATTACGAGAAGTTAAGCAAGCGTCCCCTATTCCCTATTCTCACCTGAAACAGCGAGGAGCCAAAAAGATTAACAAGATCCAACGAAATGCACCCCGGATAGTGACGGGTATGGAAGTACTGTGTGCCAATATGAGCATCCTTTGTAAAAGTCAGAGGAACCAGTTGATTTTCAGCGTGATTTCGCGGCACGTCAACTAAATCAAAATGAAAAATTCCCTATGACCTTGTGCAGATCCCTGTCGATTTGACTCATGCTTCAGTGCTGGCCTCTGGCGGTGGTTGTTGACTTCAGCAGTTTTCCATGGCTTATTGAGAAGTTACCTCTATCCTCAAGGATAAACTTCATGGCTCATAGGATCTCAAAAATCTTTTTTGATCAGCGCGACTATAGATTATTAGAGATTGTCAATGATGTCCTGGACAGAGATCCATCCCTCAAACATCTCAAAAAACTTTTAGCCCCATATCTTCATCCACACGGTATTAAGGAGATGGCTGCCTCAACAGGACTGCGCATTGCCTATGCGGTCGTCCATCTTTTGGGTTCCTTGGAGGCAGGTAAGGCTGAAGATCGTCTTAGCGCCTTACGTTCCCTGCGCGATGAAGTCTTGAACATTGCCCATAGCCCTTTGCGTAAGAATACGGCCCGAGTCCTCTTGCAGATCATGAAGGAATTGGTGCGCGCTCGCGGAGATGAACCGAGACAACTTGAATTGGCCCATGATTTTCGGGCCGCGGCATCCGGCAAGCCTCGTGTTGTCCGCAATCAATTACGCCGTTACCACTTACTTGAGATGCCGGAAGAATGGAATCAAATCGCTTTTGATGATCATGTCCACGATGTGAATACCAAGGGTCGCAAATCCGCAACGCACCTGATCATGGATGCGTGGATCAAAGGTATTCGTCATTTGACCGTGGTCTTCTATAACTATGTTCCCCCGGAGGGGGCTGCGGAACTCCTGGAGGCCGCGGCCATTATGGGCATGACCGTGCGCATTGGCATTGAATTTTTGGCCAGATTTCACAATCAATACATCAAATTGATCTGGGTATCGCGAGGATTTTCAGACGCACAGGACTTTCTAAAGTTTTTGGCCAAAGAGCCAGTCAAGGCCTTTCTGGCCGAAGGCCGGAAGGTTTCAGAATACCAGCAGCGCTATGTGATGCGCATATTTCAAGAATTTAATACCAGGCATCGTCTGACCATAAATCACAGGTATAGAATTGACCTCGTCCCGCTTGATGAATCTGAATTTCTGTCCTTTGTAGGGGCTGGTCAGATATCCATTCTGCACCTGGCAAAATTCATTTACAAGCATATACTCCCGGCCATGCAAACCCGCGTTGAATCTCTGCGCTCAGTTTATGCTCAAGCCCAAAAAGAAGAGCAGACCAAAATCGCTGGATTAGTGGAAGAGATGAACACTATAGGATCGGCAGATATTATTGAGGGCTATTTGCAACCGGACAAAAATCCCAATATTTCAGATCCCAATGTGCCCCAGGATGGCCCTGATGTGCCCAAGTTGTTGTATATTCTTCCCTGGTCTCTTTTGGAAAAATTGAATCGCCTCCGTTCTGGCTGTCAAATTACACTCTCACTAACCAATCTCAGAACCGAAGATGTCCTAGAATTGCTTTACGATTGCCAAGGTATGATCACCCACCTGGAAATTTTCAATCTTAAAGATTATACTACTGAAAACGTCACGCATAATCAAGAGATTAATGAACTGCAATTGGCCATAAACAAAGGCAATGCCATTATCTTGAAACGTATTATACGCAACATCATAGACAATATTGATGCATCCGGAGAATCTATTACTCTTATTGAAGAGAAAAAAAAGAAAATTATAGATATCTTATGCGATATTCAAACACTACAGTCATATTATAAAAAAACATCATTAAAATCATATATTGGTAGTGATTCTACCGGACGTTCACGTCATCTATATGGCATGGGTATGGTCATCAAAGACACTCTGTGTCGCGGGGCACAAAAAAGGCTGCGCCATTCATTTAGTCCCTCATATCAAAGTATTCCGGTTAGCGCCACGGTTTATCTGCGCACAAGCTACATTCCATATGCAATCTCAAATGTTTTTATAAGGTTCATCTGTCGTCTACTCAACTTTTTGCCTGCATTGCGTTTTATTGGTTACAAACACCAACAAGATTGGCTGCTTCAAGAGTATTCCTTACACATGAAAACCTATGGCAATATTGCTATACTGGGAGGAGTTCAAGAGAAGTGCAATAACGGACTATACCTTGAGGCTCCAAAGACAGATCACAAAAAGGTCCCCTGGAAATACCTGAACACCGGTCTGAAAAACGGGCTCAAGGTGCTTGTTGGTTTTATCCCTGCGTTTGCAACCTTTGCCCTGACCAAGGACTGGTGGTTATTGGCCTGGTTTGGCGCCTTCATCTGGTTTGGGATCACAGGAATACGCAATATTATTCAGTCGGTCTTAGGGGGTGGGGGTATTCGGCGTTCTCCACTCTTGAGGTGGAATGACTACATTAGTTGGCAACGTATAACCGATTCACTGCTTTTTACTGGTTTTTCCGTTCCTCTCCTGGATTACGTGGTTAAGACCCTTGTGCTTGATCAAGGACTTGGCATTACTACAACAACCAGTCCAACCATACTCTATTCTCTCATGGCCCTGGCCAATGGACTGTATATCACGACCCATAATCTGTTTCGCGGTCTGCCTAAGAACGCTGCTTTTGGAAATTTTTTTCGTACTATCTTGTCTATACCTATTGCCCTTGGCCTTAACGCCGGCATAGGCGGCATCCTGAGCATATACGGTGTTATAGGTGTTGATACCATTCTCCAAAAATGGGCGGCAATAATCTCTAAATTGGCCTCTGACTGCGTGGCTGGAGTCATTGAGGGAATGGCGGACCGCTATCGCAATATTCGCATGCGTTTGTGGGATTATGAGAGCAAGTTTACCCAGATATTTAACACTTATGCGCGATTGGAACTACTCTTTCCAAAGGCAGATGTCTTGCAAATGCTTGAGTCCCCAAAGGAATTTATGCGCACCATAAGTGCTGAAGCAGGTAATTTGGAAAAGATC
The DNA here is from genome assembly GCA_964646435.1 of uncultured Thermodesulfobacteriaceae bacterium. Lineage (GTDB taxonomy): Bacteria > Desulfobacterota > Dissulfuribacteria > Dissulfuribacterales > UBA3076 > UBA3076. The sequence continues at coordinate 432 of CAZYEJ010000001.1, read as the reverse complement.
ATCATCATTAATGCCCTGGATCTTCTTTATTTCTGGATGTATCAACCGCGCGCCAGGAGCGCGCTATGTACACTCATGCGCACAATGTCTTTTGAAGAGCGCCAGATATTGGTACGTTCGCAATTCGTACTCCAGCGCCAACGGGAGATCAGCCAGATATTCGTTGATGGCATCGTGGGTAAAAATTTTTCAAAGGCACTATCTTTCTATCTTGATCGATCAAAAGAATATCTGGAATCTATGCAACAGATCGCCGATATATGTATACCCAAAACTGATTCAATCCGTAAGTAGGTAAGGAACAGTTGTAAACCAAGCCCCTCTCCGTTGTCGCAATGGATTCAATTCTCCAGGGCAGACCCCTTTGCTTCTCGCTGTGTTGTGTGCCGGGCAAGGCCCGGCTACTAATTGGTGATGCCTGGGATTGTGACA